>JBGTLI010000204.1:0-5861 GCA_041744195.1 Wenzhouxiangella sp.
TCGCGCGGAGACGCAGGGACGCAGAGGAAAAAGGCACTTGACTGCTTTTACTTCTGCGCCTCAGCGTCTCTGCGCGAGAGGTTCTTGGATGTTTGCTGCGCGACAGCGGGTTCGGGGACGGACTCGGACACTCTGTGGTGAGCTTTTCTTGTTCCTTTCGTGGCAGCGGGTTCCGGGACAGCTACCCCATCAACGCCCGCACATCATCAGCGGCGGCCAGGCCGTCGGCGTAGCCCAGCTCGATCAGTTCTCGGCAAAACTCGCCTTCAAACAGCATAAACCCGGCCATCCGGCCTGAACCCCAGGCGCCTGCGCCGCGCAGCAGGGTTCGGACACTGGCCGGAATGCGGTGAATGTGACGGTCGGCGACAAGCCGCAAATCCTGAGATGGTTGGATCAGTAGAGAGGCGATCGATCTGAAATTTTCCGGCCGGCGATCGGCAGGCATTGCTTCCAGCGTCTGATTAACGCGCCGCAGGCTGGCCAGATCATTGGTCAGATGATCCATGAAAATAACATCCAGCAGATAGCCGCCAATTTCACCAAGCCCAGGGTAGCTGACGTCCTCGACAGGTTCCGGGTCCGGACGATCATCTCGGGTTCCGATCACCAGCAAACGGTCCGCGCCCATGCGCAACGCCGGGCCCAGGGGAGCGGTCTGGCGCATGCCGCCATCACCGTAGTACTCATGCCCGATGCGTTGGGCCGGAAACAGCAGCGGCAATGCGGCGCTGGCCATCAGGTGTCGATAGTCGATTTGAGTCGGGCGTCCGACCCGCCGGGGCGCTTGCCAGCCGGCGACATTGGCGTGCGACTGGAAAAACGTCACCGCCCGGTTGGTCGAATAACCCGATGCGGTAATCGTCAGCGCTTCTAAATAACCATCCGTGATCGCCTGCTGAATTCCTTCTGCCTTCAATTCAGCCTTCAGCAACCTGGCCAGTGGCGTGGTGTCGAACAGCGAGCGCGGGTTGCGCACGCCCAAACCGCCGAGTGACATGGCGGCCAGCCAATGCATTCCGCAAGCGAGGTTATGTAACCAGCCGGTACGGTATACATGGTGGCAGCGCAAATTGCCCCAGAAATGCTCCAGCCGTCCGACCCCGTGAGCGAAATTTCCTGCGTGGCTGGCCATGACACCGGCGTTGATCGCGCCGGCGGAGATGCCGGTGATAATGGGAAAAGGCGATGAATTGGGCAATATTTCGCTGATGGCCTTGAGTACGCCAACCTGGTAGGCACCACGCGCCCCACCACCAGGCAAAACCAAAGCCGCCCTGCCATTCGTGTTGTGATTCATTTGCCAACTTTACCAAGAATGGGCTTACGCACGTATTTCCAGGAGACCGGTCTCTTTAAAGCAATCTCGCGCAGCGACGCAGAGGCGCAGGGAACCGAAAAGGCTCGAACTGACAAGCGGCATTCTTTTACCTCTGGGTCTCTGCACCTCCGCGCGAGCATGCTTTTAAATCCGTTCAGCCGCCACTCAGGACCATGGCTTCGTAGCCATTCTCTTGCAGTCGGCGGCGGGCGCCATCGGCATCGCGGGCACTCTGGAATGGTCCAACACGCACCCGGTGCCAGGTGGCGTCGTTGACGGTGACAACCTGAATCCTGGTCTCAAGCCCCAGCAGGGTCACCCGGGCACGCAATCCTTCGGCGTCGGATTCGGACCGGAAAGAGCCGACCTGAAGCATATACGGCCCCTGTGGCTCAATTTCGACCTGCTCACGCGCCCGCTGCTCGATTTCTCCCTGCGGCACCACCACATCAATCTCCGGAAGCACGGTGAAAAAGTCGTAGCGACGAGTCCTGTCCGGCTCGCTGCCTTCGGCAATGGGCGGCTCGTCGTGGCCCGCCGGCAACCCGCTTGCCGTTTCGCTTCCATCCGGCAAATAGCCGCCCACCCAGACCACGGTCGCCAAACCGAGCCCGCACAATAACCCCACGCTGAAAAAGAGGAAGCCGCGACCGCCCCCGCTGCCGCCGCCCCGACGTGCCTGCCGTCTGGCCATTTACATTTTCTCCGGTGCGCTGACGCCAATCAGGGAAAGGCCATTCCTGAGAACCTGGCCGATCGCCGCGACCAGATTCAGTCGCGCATTTCGCTCATCGTCGTCGTCGACAAGAAACTGGCTGTTGTTGTACCAGGCATGAAACTGACCTGCCAGGTCATGCAGGTAGTGGGCGAGTATGTGAGGCGTACGGCGCGCCGCTGCACTCTCGATCACCTCCGGGTAGCGCCCCAGTGCGCGCAGCAGCTCTTGCTCATGGTCGGACTCCAGTCGGCCGATGGCAGCCTCGCCAATAGCCTGGTTATGCCGCAGGCCGCGGCTGTCGAGCTGACGAAAGACACTGGCGATTCGGGCATGGGCATACTGGATGTAATACACCGGGTTGTCATTGGCACTGGATTTTGCCAGATCCAGATCGAAGTCCAGATGCTGTTCGTGAGAGCGCATGACGTAGAAATAACGTGCCGCGTCGTTGCCAACTTCTTCGCGCAACTCGCGCAGGGTGACGAAGCTGCCGGAGCGGGTCGACATCTGAACCTTCTGACCCCCGCGAAACAGTATTGCAAACTGCACCAGCTGGAAATCCAGCCGATCGGGATCCTCCCCCAAACCTCCACAGGCGGCCTTCAGGCGCGGCACGTAGCCATGATGGTCGGCACCGAAAATGTAGAGTGATTTGCCCGGGCAACGCTCGAGCTTGTCGAGCAAATAGGCCAGGTCGGAGGCAAAGTAGGTGGTCCGGCCGTTTTCGCGCACGACCACCCGATCCTTGTCGTCACCGAGTTCGGAGGCCTTGAACCAGGTTGCGCCGTCTTTCTCATACAGCCAACCGGCCTTTTCCAGTCGCGCAATGGCTCGAGCCAGCGCGCCGGAGCTTTCCAGCTCGCGCTCGGAGAACCAGCGATCAAAACGCACGCCGAATTCGTCGAGATCCTCGCGAATATCGGCCACCATGGTCTCCAGAGCCGCGCCGAAGCACGCCTCATAACCGGCATCGCCCAACAAATCGCGGGCGCGGACAATCAGGGCATCGATATACTTTTCCGGATCCTCTTTCTCGCCGTCAGGCGGAAGGCCGGCGAGGACCAGGCGGCCGGGATGACGCAATTCGTCGCCGTGACGACTTCGAACCTCGCGGGCGATCTGGTAGATGTATTCACCGCGATAACCGTTGGCAGGAAAACTGTCGCGTTCTCCGGCCAGTTCCAGATAACGCAGCCAGACCGATACAGCGAGGATATCCATTTGCCGCCCATGGTCATTGACGTAGTACTCGCGCTGGACGCGATGACCGGCGGCAGCCAGAATCGCCGCCAGGCTGGCACCATAGGCGGCGCCGCGGCCATGACCGACGTGCAGGGGCCCGGTCGGATTGGCACTGACGTATTCGGCCAGGATATCTTCACCGCTGCCGGCCGGCGCTCGACCGTAATTTTCGCCCTCCGACAAGACTTCGCGTACAACCACCCGCAGATAATGCGGACTGGCATGGAAGTTGAGGAAGCCGGGACCGGCAATCTCGACTTTTTCCACTCGCTTCGAAGACGGCAGGCGCTCGCTGATCTTTTCCGCCAGATCTCGCGGCTTCAGCCCGGTCTTCTTTGCCAGCACCAGGGCAATGTTGCAGGCATAGTCGCCATGCTGGCGATCGCGCGTTCGTTCTACGTGAACCTGCAGATCGGAATCGAAAGAGATTGCGCCTTCACGCTTGAGGTAGCCGAGTGCCTGACCAATCAGTTCTTCTATATGCGCGCGCATCTTTTTTCATCAACGGGAATCAGGCGCTATTGTAACGGCGATATCAAATTGGATTGACAAATCGGTTATCCCGCCAGACTCACCACCCTTTCCATGGATTATCCACAAGGTCTGTGGATAAGTGTGTGTGCAACCGGATGACAAGGCCGGGCAGAAGCTATAATGAAGGCCATCGCGCCAGATTGATTAAATTTTGAACCGGCATGATATCTCATCACAATTCATAGAGTTGCGGTCGCAACCGGAAGTCCTGGTGATGCAGTGCGTGGTAAGCCACTGTTTCCGTGAATGGCTCATGAATTGTGCATAAATGTTTTTGGACCGGACCTCATGTCGACAAAAAGAAGCTACCTAGATCACCACCCCAGCTGCGGCCAGCGTGTATGGCTTGACCCCGATGCCACCGTCATCGGCGCCGTTTCCCTGGCCGATGATGTCTCCATCTGGCCACGCACGGTGCTGCGTGGCGACGTCAACTTCATCACCATCGGCGCCCGTACAAATATTCAGGACGGCACCATTTGCCATGTCACGCATGATAGCCCCTACAGCCCGGGCGGCTTCCCACTGGTGCTGGGCGAGGACATCACCGTAGGCCATGCCGCCGTGCTCCACGCCTGCACTATCGGTGATCGCTGCCTGATCGGCATGGGTGCACTGGTGATGGACGGGGCGGTGATCGAGAATGATGTCATGCTGGCTGCCGGCAGCCTGGTCAGCCCCGGCAAGCATTTGCGTGCTGGCTGGCTCTACCGCGGCCGCCCCGCCGAGCCGGTGCGCGAGCTATCGAACAGGGAACTGGAAATGCTGCGCTACTCGGCCGCGCACTACGTGCGGCTGAAAGATCGGTATTTGGGATAAGGCTCAAGGCTCAGGGCTCTAGGCTCTAGGTTCAAGGTTCAAGGCTCAAGGAGCAAGGACAGGATCAGCTTACTGACTATAGCGATCTTCCGATTTCAGCCTTACCTTGTACCTTGAGCCTTGTACCTTGAGCCTTCTTCTAAATCCCGTTCAACACCCAGGCCGAGGAATGATGCTGGAGGATGGTCCATTCCCCGTCAGGCTGACCAAACACGAACGTGAAACGGGTTCTGGCCTTGATTTCATCCTGGTCGGGCCTGTCCTGCCAGGTGAAGATGTAATGACCGGCGGCCAGGACCATTTCGCCGTAAGCCCGCAGGCGCAGATTTCCGATCGAGGCCTCGATCCGGGTTCGGTCGAGAAAGCGCTGGAAATAGTCGAGCACTTCGACCGGCTCATCGCGCACGTGCGAGGCCAGGGTGCCCCAAAACTGTGCTGTTGGGTGATAGAGAGCGGCCACACCTTCGGCATTTCGCTGTCCGACCAGATTGACCCATTCATCAAGCAAGGCGCGAACTTCTGTTTCCTGTTCAATCATATTTTTCGTACACTGGGGACTTTTGTTGCCGTATTGTACAGGGAGACCACTCGATGGCCGAAGTGCCAAGTCTTGCCGCCAATGATCTTGATATGCCCGCGCTGGGCTTTGGCACGTTTGAACTGGATGGGGAGACCGTTCAGCGTATCTTGCCAACCGCACTGGAACTGGGCTATCGCCATGTTGACACGGCCCAGATCTATGGCAACGAGGCTGACGTCGGCAAGGCACTTTCTGAGTCCGGCGTGCCGCGCGAGGAGTTGTTCATCACCACAAAAGTGTGGGTGGACAAGTTTGACCCTGTCAATTTGATCGACTCGGTCCACCAAAGCATCGATCGCCTTCGCTGCGAACGCCTGGACCTGTTGTTGCTGCACTGGCCGGTGTTCGGCGGCAAGGGCATGAACGCCACTCTGGAAGCGCTGATGCGAGCACGGTCCGATGGATTGACACGGCATATCGGGATCAGCAACTTCAACATCGCCCAGACTGAACAGGCAGTCAACTTTTGCGGCGACGGTGAGCTGGCAACAAACCAGGTCGAATACCATGTCTATCTGGGACAGCAACGGCTGCGCCGGGTCCTGGGCAGTTTCAATCTGGTTCTGACCGCCTACATGCCACTGGCCAAGGCCCAGGCAGTCAATGACCCAGTCCTGTGGGAAATCGGGTCCCAGTACGGAAAAACC
>JBGTLI010000205.1:0-3353 GCA_041744195.1 Wenzhouxiangella sp.
GGCGGTGCGACCCATGGCCGATGCCTTGTTGCTCGATGACGCCGGGCAGGTGGTCAATGAAATCGAGCACGGTCCCCTGGCCTGGTCGAACGAACTGGTGCTGCATGTCATTGAGCTCAAGACCAACGGGCCGGCGGCATCTTTGGGCGGTCTGGCGGAATTGTTCCACGCCGATGTTGCGGAAATCAACCGGCGCCTGTTGCCCCGGAGCGCCCAGCTGCTGCCGACGGCCATGCACCCGTTGTTCCAGCCTGACCGGGAGACCCGATTGTGGCCGCATGGTCAGAACGAGATTTACTCCGCCTACGACCGCATCTTCGGCTGCCGGGGCCATGGCTGGTCGAACCTGCAGTCGATGCATATCAATCTGCCGTTTTTCGACGATGAGGAATTCAGGCGATTGCACGCGGCCATCCGGGTCGTATTGCCGTTGATCCCCGCGCTGTCGGCGTCATCACCGCTGGAGGAGGGCAGCCGCGCCGCCTGGTTTGACAACCGGCTGCGTTACTACCGCGACAATCAAAGATCGATTCCCGAAATCTCGGGCCTGGTCATACCTGAGCCCGTGACCGGCATTGAGGACTACCATGCACGCGTGCTCTCGCCGATGTACCGTGCAATCGCCGAGCATGATCCGAATGACATTCTGGCCGATGACTGGCTCAACTCGCGCGCAGCGATTGCCCGCTTCGAGCGTCAGACCATCGAGATTCGCGTGATCGACCTGCAGGAGAGTCCGGCCGCCGACCTGGCGATCGCGGAGATCGTGGTGGCGCTGGTCAAGGCGTTCTATGACGAACGGCTGGCCGGTTTCGATGCCCAGCAGGCGTTGACAACAGCCGATCTGGCCAAAATCTTCTGGCAGGTCTCCGAGCAGGGATCGCAGGCGATCATCGAACACAAGGAATACCTGGCCTTGCTGGGGCTCGATGCCGGCGAGCCAGTCGGGCAGGTCTGGCGGCGGTTGCTGACCGAACGCCTCGAGGTCAGTCCGGCAGCGGCCAAAATTCTGGAATCGCTGCTGGCCCGTGGCAGCCTCGCCGAGGCGATCATAACCCGCGTTGGGCCCGATCCTGACCCTGCAGCCATTGTCGATTGCTACCGTGAACTCGGAACATGCCTGGTCGAGAACCGCCTGTTTATCCCCTGATCTCCGCCGAGCACGCCAGTCGGCACGTGCCCGCGCCCTGGACCCACCTGTTCGAGCAGCACCAGGAGGTGTTGAGAGGTCATCGCGGGTGGGATCCGGGCAGCGGGGAACTGGCCCGGCAATTGGCCGCGGCTCTGCAGGCGCCGTTGCTCGAAGGTCGCGTGACCCGTTTGCTGGTCGATCTGAACCGATCAGCGAGCCATCCTGGGCGCTTCAGTGAGTTTTCGCGTCAACTCCCGGTCGCGGAGCAGGATGAACTGGCCCAACGCTATTGGGCGCCGCACTGGCAGCAGTTTGCGGAGATGATTGCTCAACTGCCGGGCCCGGTTGTTCATGTCGCCTGTCACAGCTTCACGCCGGAACTGGACGGGAAGGTCCGTGATGCCGATCTGGGTCTGCTGTACGATCCGGCCCGAACGCTGGAGAAAGCCTGGTGCGTCAGTCTGGCCGAGCGGCTGCGAGCCCGGCTGCCCGAATTCAAGGTCCGCATGAATTACCCCTACCGCGGCACATCCAATGGCATGGGGCAGCAGCATCGACTTCTTTTCAGTGAACAAAAACTGATCACGATGGAGGTGGAGGTCAACAGCCGCTGGGTGGATACACCCGCCTGGCCGGGTCTGTGCGCCGGCCTGGTCGAGTCCATCGCGGAGAACATGGCGGGTTGACACCCGACCGCTTTCATCTGGCCGGCTTTGGCAGCAGGCGGTCGGTAATGATGCCGCTGACGTCCGCGGGCAGGGCGTTTTCGCAGTCTGGATCGTTGACCGTAAAAACCCATAGATCCGGCCCTTGTGCGCGCAGGGTCTGAAGAATTGGATGGGTGGCGGGGTCACGAATCGTCTTTACGTTGACGACAATCACGTCAAGGTCATGCCCGGCAAGCAAATCGGGAAGCTTCTCCAGCGGCACCTTGGGCACGTAATTGGCCCAGCCGACAGCACCGTAGCCGAGCTTGCGGGCAAGCGCTATTTCCTCGATGGCAAAGACCTGGGCCAGAACGCGGCCGGTCCGGTCCCCCAGGGTCTCAGCGAGCACTCGCAATGCCCGCGCGTTGTGCCGCTTGATGTCGGTCACCAGCCAGGCATCGGGATGGGTGTCCAGCCAGGTCTTGAGCCGATCCGGGGTGATGACCGTGAGTTGATCGACCATGGGCAAGCGATGGAAAACCGCTTCTGGCAGGCCGGTCAGCCGGATCGCCGGGGACAGTAGGTTCCAGTACCAGGGCAGGGTGGAGAGGTCGAACCAGCGCTGCAGGGTCGGCCCCCAGTCATGCAGGCCGACGAGAGCGCCGTCCCAAGTCCATTGCAGGTCGAACTCGAAATGGCGCACGCCCTGCTGATACCACCAGTCCATCACCTCAATTGCGTTGGGGTAACTGCCATGTACGCTGCCGCCACCGGCGTGGGCAATGATCCGTCGATCCGTCGTGATCCGCTCGAATTCCAAGGTGATTTTCCGTATTTCCCTTCGGCAGGCTTTCTGCGCCGAACGTCCCGATCAACCCATCCGTACGCCTGTCGCCAGGGGGCGCGGAAGGGCTTGGATGTGGTATTATTCCATCTTTGCGACGCCCTGTTCCCGGCCCTGTTTGCAACGGTGGGCCGCGCTTTATTTATGATATAAAAATCAGGGACATGCGAACCCAAACTCACCTAATGTTGGAACTTTCCTGATGGCGGAACTGGCACGGGAAGTGCTCCAGGTCAACCTGGAAGATGAAATGCGGCAGTCCTACCTCGATTACGCCATGAGCGTGATCGTCGGACGGGCGCTGCCTGACGTGCGTGACGGTCTCAAGCCGGTCCACCGGCGGGTGCTGTTTGCCATGCATGTGCTGGGCAACGATTACAACAAAGCGTACAAGAAGTCGGCCCGCGTGGTCGGTGATGTCATCGGTAAATACCACCCGCATGGCGACACCGCGGTCTATGACACCATCGTGCGCATGGCCCAGCCATTTTCCATGCGCTACATGCTGGTCGACGGGCAGGGCAACTTCGGCTCCATCGACGGCGATTCGGCTGCGGCCATGCGGTATACCGAAGTTCGCATGGCTCGCCTGGCGCACGAAATCCTGGCCGATATCGACAAGGAGACGGTCAACTTCGTCCCCAACTACGACGAGTCGGAACACGAACCGACCGTCATGCCGACCCGGGTGCCCAACCTGCTGATCAACGGTTCGGCCGGGATCGCGGTC
>JBGTLI010000206.1:0-49425 GCA_041744195.1 Wenzhouxiangella sp.
GGAGGCCGGGCGGGAGCCTCTGCGCCAGGAAAAGCAGCGACTGGACCAGGCGCGTGACACGGCCAAGACCCGCCAGCGTGAGGCGCGGGAGCAACGCGAAGGCCTGGCGCTGAAACTTGAGTCCGGTCGCGCCGGGCTTGAGTCATTGCGCCAGTCGATCGCCCGGATGGACAACCAGGTCGGCCAGTTGCAAAACCGCTATCTCGAGCTCAGCCAGGCCCTGGCCCAGGGTGATGCGCCCGTGAGGGAGCAGCAGAAGCAGCGCGATGAATTGCTCGACAAGCGACTGGAGATCGAAACCCGCCTGCGGGAAGCGCGGGCGCACCTTGAAACGCTTGAAGCCCAGAGGCGCGATCAGGATCAGGCCCGCCAGGCTTCCGCCGCAGAGGCTGAAGAGGTTCGGGCTGAGCAGTCACAACGTCAGTTGGCCTTGAAGGAAACCCAGCTCAAGGCTGAATCACTGGCAACCCGCATCACCGAACTTAAAGCCAACCTGGAAGCACTGCTGGAAGAATTGCCCGAAGGGGCTGAAACCGAGCAATACCAGCGCGAACTTGAATCCCTTGAAGAAAAGATTCGCCGCCTCGAGCCGGTCAACCTGGCGGCCATCGAGGAAGCCGAAACCGAGGCCGAACGCAAGGACTACCTGGATCGGCAGCACGCGGATCTGGAAGAGGCGCTCGACACCCTGGAGAAGGCCATCGCGCGCATTGATCGTGATTCGCGTACCCGCTTCCGCGAAACCTTCGAGAAGGTCAACAAAAACATGGAGGTCTTGTTTCCGCGCCTGTTCGGTGGCGGTCACGGTCACCTGGAAATGGTGGGCGATGACTGGCTGTCGGCCGGCGTGGCGATCATGGCCCGCCCGCCGGGCAAACGCATCGCCCGCATTCACCTGATGTCGGGCGGCGAGAAAGCGCTGACCGCGGTCGCCTTTGTGTTTTCGATCTTCAACCTCAATCCCGCGCCATTCTGCCTGCTGGACGAGGTCGACGCGCCGCTGGATGATGCCAACGTCGGACGCTTCTCCGAAATGGTCAAGGAGATGTCCGAGCAGGTTCAGTTTCTGATCGTCACTCATAACAAGGTCACCATGGAGGTCACCCACCAGATGCTTGGTGTGACCATGCGCGAGGCCGGTGTTTCACGATTGGTGACGGTTGATCTTGACAAGGCCGTTGAGCTGGCGGGAGCATGAGCCAGGGTCTTGCGGTTAAACTGACGAGACACATCGCGGGGAACATCGAATAACGTGGACAATCTGCGGCTCATATTGATACTGCTCGGGTTGATTATCCTGGCGGTTATCGTGTTGTTTCACCGGCCAAGCGGACAGACCCGGCGCAACCACGCCCGCTGGATGTCGGCCCGGCGCGAGCCCCACCTGGGGTTGGGCGATGAGGACGAACCCGAGCAATCCTCCGCCCGCGACAGCGAGGTGCCGACGTCGCCATCGAATCTGGCCGTCGGACTGGCGTCGGCGCGCATGGTTGCGCGGGAAACCTTTGACAGGAATGAGGACGAGACCGACGGCAACGAGACCGCCACCCCGGTGGGGCAGACTGAACGCGGCCGTCGTCAATCCGCGCCAGAAAAAATCGTAACCCTTTATGTTCAGCGCAAGGAAGGGCAACGCATCAAGGGAGCCGAGTTGCGTGATTCGGCCAACAAGGCCGGCCTGAGCTTTGGGGAAATGAATATCTTTCACCGCCTGCACGAAGGCGCCAGCGAACCTGTTTTCAGTGTCGCCAACCTGACCGCCCCGGGCCACTTCGACCCCGGCAACTGGGACGGGTTTGACACCCCCGGTGTGACCTTTTTCCTGACCCTGCCGGCGCCGGTCAGTGCCCTGGATGCCTGGGATGCGATGCTGGCCACCGCTCGCCGCATGGGTGAGCTGCTGGAGGCCGAAGTGTTGGACGACAATCGTTGCCTGGTCACGCGCCAACGCATCGCACAGGTCCGCGAGGAAATGCGCGAGTACGACCGGCGGCACGGAATCGGCAAGCCTGTCTGATCAGTTGTGAGCTCAGCCGACGGCAAGGTTCATGAGCGCCTGGCGCAACTGCGCCGGGAAATCGACGAGCACAATTACCGCTATTACGTCCTCGACGATCCGGTGGTCTCGGACGCCGGATACGATCGACTCCTGGGTGAACTCCAGGGTCTCGAAGATCAGCATCCGGAACTCATAACACCTGATTCACCGACCCAGCGCGTCGGCGCTGCACCGGCTGCGGGTTTCGCCACCGTTGAGCACGAGGTGCCGATGCTGTCTCTGGCCAATGCTTTCGAGATAGTAGAAGTCGAGGAATTCGACCGACGCAACCGTGAACGACTTGATCTGGCTGCCATCACCTATTCAGTTGAACCCAAACTCGATGGCGTCGCCATCGCGCTGCGTTACGAAAACGGCGAACTGATTCTGGGTGCGACACGCGGCGATGGACGCAAGGGCGAAGATGTCACATCGAACGTTCGCACCATTCGTGCCATACCATTGAGGCTTCGCGGAGATCGTGTGCCTGAAGTTCTTGAGGCGCGAGGCGAGATCTTCATGACCCGGTCCGGTTTCAAGCGCCTGAATGAGGGTCTGGCCGCCGAAGGGCAGAAAACCTTTGTCAACCCTCGCAACGCCGCATCCGGCAGCCTGCGGCAACTTGATCCGGCGTTGACCGCCAGGCGTCCATTGCACTTTTACTGCTATGGCTCGGCGACCACGGCTGGGCTGCCGGAACGCCACACCGAGACACTCAAAGCGCTCAAGGACATGGGTCTGCCGATCAGTCCCGAGGCCGGGACGGCCGAGGGTGCCGAAGGCCTGCTCGAGTATTATGAGCGGATCCAGACTCGCCGTGATCAACTGGATTACGACATCGACGGGGTGGTGTACAAGGTTGATGATCTCGACCAGCAGCGGGAACTGGGTTTTGTCAGTCGCGCGCCGCGCTGGGCACTTGCCCACAAGTTTCCGGCCCAGGAGGAAGTCACCCGTCTGCTGGAGATTGAAGTTCAAGTTGGTCGTACTGGCGCCTTGACCCCGGTTGCCCGCCTTGAGCCAGTGTTCGTTGGTGGTGTCACCGTAACCAATGCCACGCTGCACAACATCGACGAGGTCCGGCGCAAAGATGCACGCCCCGGTGATTTCGTGGTCGTCCGACGCGCCGGTGATGTGATACCCGAGATCGTGCGCTCGATTCCGGAACGTCGCCAGTCCGAGTTGCCGGAGTGGCACATGCCAACCCAGTGCCCGGCCTGCGGCTCGACGGTGGAGCAGGTCGAGGGTGAGGCCGCGGCGCGCTGCACCGGCGGACTGGTCTGCCCGGCCCAGCGGAAACGGGCCCTGGAACACTTCGTCAGTCGGGCGGCCATGGATATCGAAGGCATGGGCAGCAAGCTGATCGATCAGTTGGTCGAGCGCGATCTTGTTCACAGCCCGGCCGATCTGTACAAGCTCAATGCCGCGACCCTGGCCGGCCTGGAGCGCATGGCCGCCAAGTCCGCGACCAAACTGATCGAAGCCATTGGTCGCAGCAAGCAGGTCACTCTGGGGCGGTTGCTGTTCGCGCTGGGTATCAGGGAGGTCGGTGAAGTCACGGCCAACAACCTTGCCCGCCATTTCGGCAGCCTGGAAACGCTGGCTGACGCCAGCGTGGAGGATCTGGTCGCTGTCGCCGATGTCGGCCCGATCATGGCCCAGCACATCTGCGCATTTTTCGCTGAGGAGCACAACCGCGATGTGATTCGCGAGTTGCTGGACGCCGGGGTTCATTATGTGGCGGTCGAACAAGCCGATTCCGATGAACTGCCGCTGGCTGGCAACACCTATGTCCTGACCGGCTCACTCGCTTCCATGAGTCGTTCGGAAGCCAAGTCGGCGCTCGAATCGCTTGGCGCCAAGGTGACCGCCAGTGTTTCCAAAAAAACCACAGCCGTGATCGCTGGCAGCGAGCCGGGGTCCAAGTTCGAAAAGGCCCAAGCGCTTGGGGTCGAAATTCTGGACGAAGCTGCGCTTGGGAAATTGCTTCATTCCTGATTTGCCCCAGATCAAAACATATCGCGTTGACCGGATTACAATGTGATTTAATTAACGCTTTCGTTGACCAAGAATAAACTAATTCACGCCCTGAACGGGTCGTAGCTTGGAGTAAAACCAATGTCTGAACACATCAAGGAAATCCTGGTGCCGGTTGACGGCTCGGAAAACAGCATTCGCGCGACACGGTTCGCCATGGAGATGGCCCAGGCCATGGGCATTGGGGTGCGCCTGTTTTATGTCTTTCCGGCGGCATCGGTTGAAATCATCGGCATGGCCGGCATGTCCCGGGCGGACATCGACCAGGCGGCCCAGGCTTCGGCTCAGCGCGCATTCGACCAGACTCGCGAAGGGCTCAGCGGCGACCTGATCGACAGCATCGAAGAAGAAACATCCATCGGCGACCCGGCCGAAGAGATCATCCGCTACACCGAAGACGACCATTCTGTCCTGGTGGTCATTGGCCGACGTGGCCTGTCACGCATGAAGAGCCTGATGCTTGGCAGCGTCAGCGACAAGGTGATCCGCCACGCCAAGAGTCCGGTGACCGTGATCACCTGATGGTCCAAAACACTCCGAGTAGCTACGCTACAGCAGCGTTTCTGGGCATGGGCGTCAGACGACTGGATCAGCCAGGTCGTTTTCGGAATGCGCCTCTTTATGCAATGCAGGTCTCGTTTATTTATCAGACATGGATTGACTTCTTGCATGCTTACAGGTTATAAGATAACGAATAGGGCGATTGGCCTAAAAAATTCAATAACTTAAATGATCGGGGGGTCAGTCTCTGGGAGGAGATGCTGTGAAGGTTTCCAGAGGGATCACGCTTATTGAACTGGTTATCACCATTGCCGTGCTTGCGGTAATCGTGGCATTGGCTGCGCCGAGTATGACCGGAGTAATTCAGAACAATCGCGCTGCAGCGGGCGCCAATGAACTGGTCACCGCCTTGCATGTCGCTCGCTCCGAGGCTCTGAAGCGCACCAGCGATGTCGAAATCTGCCCCAGCATCGACCAAGCTGGCTGTGGCGGTAATTGGAACGACGGCTGGATTGTCCGCACCAGGGGTGGAAATCAGTTGATCCAGGTGTGGTCCGGCCCGGCCGGCAATGCCGGGTTTCTTGATGTCGGCACCTTGCCATCGACCATCGTATTCGACGCCAGTGGCAGAACAAACCTCGAGAATACCGTGGCGTTTCAATTGCGCATGCCCAATTGCACCCGTGATTCGAATCGGGACATCCGGCTGGTTCCCACCGGCCGGGTCTCGGTTCAACGCCAACTATGCGGTGAAGACCAATGAACCATAAGATTCGGCTACGCCTGTTTCAGCATCCAATGGAAGGCCGTCGACAGGATGGCGCAACGTTGATCGAAGTGATGATCACCCTGCTGGTGCTGGCCATCGGTCTTCTCGGCATGGCAGCGCTGCAGGCGGTAACCCTGCGAACCAATCAGACCGCTTATTTCCGCTCGCAGGCAACCAACCTGGCCTATGCCGCCCTCGACCATGCCCGAGCCAATCGATCGCAGGTCGTGGCCACAGGCGCCTTGCCCAATCTGGCGTATTTCAATGCCCGCACGGCCGAACTTCTGCCGGGCGGTACGATGACCGCAGCCATCGATGCCGGCAATTTCGAAATCGAAGTGACCATTAGCTGGACCGATGCGCGCCTGGTTAACGAGCTGGAAGGTGGCGTCACCAGCTTTCAGTTCGCATCGAGATTTTAGGGGGCATGATGAAACAGATATATCAAGCAAGGCTGGTCCGACCCATCAGCCGTCCGTTAGCCGGCTTCAGTCTGGTGGAACTGATGGTCGCGTTGGTCCTGGGCGCCATGGTCCTTGTTGCGGTCATCAATATTTTCTTCGGCAGCCGGATGACCTACATGGCCAACGAGGGATTTGCCCGGGCCCAGGAAACCGGGCGTTTTGCCCTGGAAGATATCAAGCGCGACTTGCGTGAGGTTGGAACCAACGGCTTTTGCGGTGCCCGGTTGACGATTCGCAGCCATCTGCGCAACTGTGATGGTCTCAACAGCGCTGCATTCGACGCCGGGAGGCCATTGCATGGTCTTGAGTTCACAGGTACTGGCGTCAATGGCGGGTTCACGATTCCCGCCGAACTGACCGTTGAAACCGGCCAGTACGGCCGTTGGGCCTCAAGCGGATTGACCGAATTGCCTGCTGCCTTGCAGGGACGGGTGGTCGGCAACTCCGATATTCTGTTGTTTCGAACCTTGCAGCCGATTCCCGGTTTGACAGCCGCCGGCCACACCCCGGCAACTGCAGGCGCGATCACGTTAAACAGGGCTCCTAATCCCAGCCTGGCGGGACATGTCTTGTTGGTGACCGATTGCGCGTCTGCGGCGGACCTGTTTCAGAATACAAGCTCTGGAAGCTCTTTCACGCGTGGCGGTACTGTTCCGTGCAGTGCCAGCGGACCCGGCAACTTGCCTGCCAGTGGCAACTGGTCAGGCAGTTATAACGAAAGCATGCAGGTCTATCGCAATCAAACCACTGCCTATTATGTTGGCATCAACGACCAGACCAATGAACCGGGGCTCTATCGCATGGTGCTCGGAGAGGGCGCGCCCCGGTATATCGAGGTGGCTGATGGCATAGAGAACATGCAGGTGCTTTACGGATTCAGTCTGCCGGCGGCACAAGGTGGAGACGGACAAAGCGTCAACCACTGGTTGACGGCGTCTCAGGTTCCCGATTGGGGTTTGGTGATCGCGGCCCGGATCAGTGTGCTGGCGCGTTCACCGGAAGTTGCCGGGCAGGAACGGCAGGCCGAAACATTCGACATGGCCGGAGTGAGTGTCACTACACCGGGTGATGGTCGTATCCGCCGCGAGTTTTCGACCACGGTCGCCTTGCGCAATCGGGTCGTTGTCAACTAGGGATGATCTCATGAACCAATCAAAAGCCAGGGGTGCGACGCTGTTGGTCAGCCTGATCCTGCTGACCGTGCTTGTCCTCCTTGGCCTCACGGCGGCGCGAGTTTCGATCATGCAGGAACGCATGGCCGGTAATGTTCGTGAATACAATACGGCGTTTCAGTCCGCTGAAGCCACCCTTCGGGAAATCGAACAGCGTCTGGTCCAGGTGTCCTACGGATCATCCGGCGGGCTGGGTCTGATTCCCATGTGGGGTGAGTTCGACCTTGATCGAAGCGATTGTTCGCTGCAACTGCAGGCCACCAACGAATGGGACAACTGGGCGTCCGCGCCCTGGCGCACCGCACCGACCACGGGTAACGACTACATCGTCATGGATCTGGGCGACAGCGACGACGGAACCGGCGTCCCCCTGGGGTCGGCATGCCGGCCCATATCCGAAGTTGGCACTGCAAGCGCTGGCAGCTATTTTCTGATCGTCGCCCGAGCCGTGGGTCCGGCCGGCACCGGCGAGACCGTTGTTCAATCCATTTTCTTCTGGCCCAATTAATGCACTGTGTCCCGTCACCCTGAGGGTTACGCTGACGGTTCACAAGGTGAACCAAGAGGTAGCAAAGAGTATGAGCAACCACAGCCTTAGAGCCATCTTGTTGACTGCAGCCCTTGCAGCGACGGTCGGGTCGCCCCAACCCGTCCTGGCGCTGCAACCTGGTGATATTTCCCAGACGCCACTGTTCGTCGGCGCTGATGTGCCGGGCAATCTGGTGTTTGTGCCTTCCGTAGAATGGCCAACCATCAACAGCGTTGCCAACCTGGAGCAGACCTACACCACCACCCAGGCTTTCGTCGGTTACTTCGATTCCGACAAGTGTTATGTCTACAATCATGACAGTGACGCCGAAGGCCTGCACTTCGCTCCAGTAGGCGTGTCTGCCGGGCGCCGATGCACTGCAACCGGGCAGTGGTCGGGCAACTTCCTGAACTGGGCGGCGACACAAACAGTTGATCCGTTCCGCAAGGTGCTCACCGGCGGTTATCGGGTGGTTGACACCCCCACAACCACCTGGCTGGAAAAGGGCCATCACGATGGTCAGGGTGGCACGGGTATCTATCCCAATCGGACACTCTCGGGCACGAACCTCATCGAAGGGGCGACGCCGTTCAGCACGGACAATCTGCACATTCGCATCCAGGGCCTGGGCAACCAGATGCGCGTCAACCCGGGCGGCACCAGCCTCGGCAGCGGCATCGCGTACGACCCCGCCATTCATCCGTTGATGAACGACGATGCGCCGCCGGCGCCAACCAATCAGGCCTATGATCTTGCGGTTCGGGTGTCGGTTTGCAATTCCGGTCTGCTCGAGAGCAATTGTGTTTCCTATAGTCAGGGTTACAAGCCCGAAGGCGTTATCCAGGGCGCGCGCAGCCGCCTTCGAATGAGTGTATTCGGCTACCTGAATGACTCAGACCCATTGCGTGACGGCGGCGTTCTGCGTGCCCGTCAGAAGTTTGTCAGCCCGTCGCTTCCTGACGGCAGCAACAACCCGAGAAGGGAATGGGATGCCAATACAGGTGTTTTCATCAGGAACCCCGACGCAGCCGATGCCAGCGCCACCTCAACAAATTTCAATGTCTCCATCAACGACAGTGGCGTCATCAATTACATCAACAAGTTTGGCCAGTTGCGCTCCGGGCTTTCAGGGTATCAGCACAAGAATTTCGACCCTGTCAGTGAGTTGTACTATGCCGCTGTGCGCTACATTCGTGGTGAAAGCAACGTCGGTGCATGGAGCAGCATGGCAGGCGCAGGCACTGACACTCGCGAACAGTGGGCAGACGGTTTCCCGGTTATTACCGACTGGCAGGCTGAAGACCCTCTGTTGTATGCCTGTTCGGTGAACGTTGCCCTGGGGATTGGCGACATCTACACCCACCGGGACAAGAATTTGCCCGGGTCGACCGCCACCGGTGGCGAGCCCACCATACCTGCTCCAGTCGCTGCTGACGACTGGATCAACGTGGTTACAGCCACCAATCGGGTTGGTGCCATGGAAGGCATTGGCAATATTGGCAACGGCGGCCAATTCACAGGACGCAGCAATTCCGCTTTCATGGCCGGCCTGGCTTATTGGGCCAATACCATGGACATGCGGCCCGACACCTCGGAAAAGGTCACCATGTCGACTCACTGGGTTGACGTGCTGGAAGCACAAAGCCTGGAAGGCATGGCCCGCAATCAGTTCGCCCTGGCCGCCAAGTATGGCGGCGCGTCGGTTCCCGATGACTTCAACCCCATGACCGACAGTCTCTCTCTTGATTGGTGGCATACGAACGGTGAAACGCTGACCCCGTTCGGCGCGAGAGGCGTCGGACAGCCGGCATTCCAGCGGCCGGACAACTTCTACATCGCCGGCAACGCGGCCCAGATGGTGGACAGTCTCAACCAGGCCTTCGGCAATATCATCGCCGAAAGCAGCACGGTTGTGACAACGGTGGCGACCACCTCCACCCGTCTTGAAACCGATACAATCATTCTGGAAGGCGGCTTCGAGTCGGCCACCTGGTCCGGTGAAGTGACGGCGCGCAATCCGTTTGATCAGAGCGAGGTTCTGTGGCGGGCATCGACTGGCCTGCAGGGTGAGCGAGGCAACATTTATACCTACGCTGGCAACACTGGCCAGAGTTTTTTATCGGGCAATAGCCTGGTGACCGATCTGGTCGTGCAGGGCGCTGCCGGACAGAACACTGGCGACCTGATGCGCTTTTTGAGGGGCGACCGGAGTAACGAAGACGGTATCAATTTCCGGGTCCGCGGCGACACCGTGCTGGGTGACATTGTCAACGCGAATATCGTTTTTTCCGGTCCCTCCAACGAGGGCTGGGCACGGTTGGGAGAAGGTCCTGGTGTGGCCTACCTCGATTACATTGATGGCATCAAACAGAACCGCGGCGGATGGGTTTTTGCCGGCGCCAACGATGGCATGCTGCACGCATTCGATGCAACCAACGGCGCGGAAGCCTTCACTTACATTCCCGGGCGGGTGCTGACCAAGGTTGGCGCTCTGGCCGACCCCGATTACACCCACCAGTTTTTTGTTGATGGCGGAATAACGGTCAGTGATGCCTTTATTGACGGCCAGTGGCGCACCATGCTGGTCGGCACCCTCGGAGCCGGCGGGCGTGGCGTGTTCGCGCTCGATGTCACCAACCCGGCGTCGTTCGGGACACCCAATGTTCGGTGGGAATTCACCGATGAGGATGACAGTCGGCTTGGTTTTACCTTCGGCAAGCCTGTGATCACCCGCTTGGCCAATGGCACCTGGGTCGCCATGTTTGGCAACGGCTATGCTTCCGATGCTGGCGGCGCCCACCTGTTCGTGGTCAACCTCGCCACCGGCGCACCGATTGAGGTCATTGACCTGGACGACAGCGGAGGCAATGGTCTGTCCGGCCCGACGGTGTGGATGGATCAGGTATCGCGGACCAGTGCCCGTCGTGCCTATGCGGGCGATCTGAAGGGAAACATGTGGCGCGTCGATTTTGACGAAAGCGGCGGCGGGTTAATTCCGGATGGTTATGAAAATGCCCTGTTCAGCGACCCGAACCAGCGGCCAATCAGCGTCAATCCAACCCTCGCGGCCAGCCCCACTGGCGGATTGATGGTGTATTTCGGTACCGGAAAGCTGGTGGAGAATGCCGATCGGTTCAGCAATGACCTGGAAACATTCTGGGCCGTCAGGGATCGCAGTTCGGCCATCGCCAACACTTCCGGCTTCAGCGCGGTGACGATCGGCGCGGGCGCCACACCCGGCACGCGTGCGATCTCCAGCGTAGGTTCGGGTGTCGATGGCTGGTTTCTGCCGCTGCAGCTTGGTGGAGACCTGCGGGGTGAAAAAGTGCTGGAAAGCGCGCGGGTCCTGTTTGGTCGGCTGATTTTCTCGACTTTCGAGGCCGTGGACGACGTTTGTATAGGAGGTGGAATTCAACGTCTTTACGTGCTTGATGCCATCGATGGCGGTGGGCAGTTCGGCACACCGGATTGTCCGGAATGTGGCGCTGTGGACATCGGCGTTGGTCCGCCCTTGACACCACCCCTGGTGGTGCGCCCGGTGCAACCGCCTGGTGAGGGTGGCCCTGGAGCACCGGGTATTCCGGGCGAGCCCGGCGATCCTGAGATTCCGGACCCGCCAGGTTCGGACGCCATTGGTGATCCAACCGACTGGTGCGCCGAGTTCGGTATTCCGAGCGCTGACGCTCCCGGCGGATTCCTGCCGTTTGGTCGGATATGTGAAGGCCGCCAGAGCTGGCGTCAATCGCGTTGAGGTCGCCGCTGATCATGACGGGTTCCATTCTCCATCGCTTGGCCACGCGTGGATTCACGTTGCTGGAGTTGATGATGGCCATTGCGATACTGGCCATTCTGGTAGCGATCGCCATACCCAGCTACAGCCAGTACGTCACCCGAACCAATCGGGTTGATGCAAGGGTTGAGCTGGAAACGGTCGCCCAGGAACTTGAGCGATGCTTCACCCTGAACAGCGATTTTGGTCACGAGGACTGCTCGGTGGCCTTGCCGCGCATGACCGAGAACGGTGTATATGAAATCACAGGGGCGCTTGAGCAGGCCAGCTTTGTTCTGACAGCCACCCCGCAGGGCACCCAGGCCACCCGGGACACCCTTTGCGCCGCGCTGACCCTGAGCCATGCTGGTGTGCGCGACGCCACCGGCACGGGCGGCAGGCTGGAGTGTTGGTGAATGGGGCAATTTAGCGTCAAAGCACGCTATTTGCCACCCTAACCCCAAAAAAAGCCGGCTTACCATTGCTGGTAAGCCGACTAGCCCCGTCGTATCTCGGTCCCTCTACCAATTGGGCCCACCAATGGCCCCTCACGACTCTTGCTGGTTTCTCTATAGCTGTCATCATAGCCCTAAAAGGCTTGGATGCTATTGTCTGATTGCGACAAAATGATTGCAATTGCGCGACAAAAAGCGCACCAATTGGGGTGAAGCAAGGTCAAGCCGTAAGTTGTCGTGGCGATCTGGAAGCTAAAGGGGACTTGAGGGGCTATTTCAGGGTCGGGGATTGGTTAGCTGCAGCGATTCGGTCAAAAAGGTCCGCTTGTCCAGATTTTCGGTCAAGGGGTATTCTGAAGCGGCTCACTGGAGGGGCGCTAGGTTTCCCGCTCAGGCTCAGCGGCATTGAAAATCTCAAGCCCGCGCATTTTAGCTTGAAAATCACAATGATCCTTTCCATTGTAATAAACAATCTCGGCCGGCCCATCGTCAAACTGCAGGGTGACCCTAACCAGATCAATTTGACCGTCGTCTCGCGGTTCATCCCGTTCCACCAGAAACGAAACACCGTCTCTTAACGCAGCTTCTATAATCTCGGTCGGACCGAATTCAGGTTGGATGCATGTGACCATGTTTTTTCCGGAGGCATCCAAATGATGGGTTTGTTCAATGGAATACCAGGACTGGCCTTCGAAGGGATTGAGTGAGTCCCCATCCTCATCTTTCTTGCACCCGGAAAGCAGAACAACCAATGCCAGAGCGAGCCAGATGGTGAGAAAAATGTTTCGTCGCCGTGGTGGCTTCTGCAACAAAATAACATTCATAAGATTGCTCCTGAGACTCGACACTTCGAGGTTGAAATTTGGCTGCGCCAATAGTATCGGGATTGAGGTGGTCGTGCAAATGGGTTTGGCCGTCTGACCCGAATTACTGATTGAATTCATCAGCCCGTTTTTTTTAGGCAGGGCAGTCGGCATGGTTGGGGCGGCTGGGCACGACCATCCGGTGGGCAGTAGCTGAGTTACGTACATAGTCAGGAAAAAAAGAACACCCGCCTGCAAGATTGCTACAGGCGGGTGTTTGGATTCACCTCTGGCCGGTTGAGGTGAGTGGTCGATTATGCGCTTGGAATCACGGTCGATTCGCTTCCCGCACCGCGGCAGCTCTTTCAAGGCGTTCGGCCGATTCAAGTAGATCAGGACGGTCGAAACTGCGTGTATGGAATTCAGCGATGGAATAGGGTCTCGTCCTATGCGCGTTTTCCACCACCGGCCCAAGCGCGTTGGGAATGTCGTTGGCGGTGGTCAGGATGATCGACCCCAGGGAGTAGGGTCCGGCCAGACCACGCTCCGACAAGGCCAGGCCGTAGAAAGCCAGATCCATCCAGTGTCTGCCTGGCTCCAACTCCTCTGCCATGCGACCGGTCGCCACTGGTGTGCCATCCATGCTGTGCAGGGTGCCTGCAAGATGGAATCTTCCGGTGGCATGCACCTCGACTTGCGCGCGGATCACCAGGTCGCCATCGACGACTTCATCCTGATACCGCCCAGTCAGCTCGGCTGCTGGATGACTGTAAAGTATCCCGCCGACCGCTTTCACATCGTCACTTCCCGGCCGTTGGGCGGTGACGAAAACACCGATATTTTCCGCTTGACCGATTGCCGGGCGAGCGAATTCCGGCAGGGTGAAAGTGGCTGTGAAAATGCCATCTCCGGCCCGCTCATACTTGATTTCGGCCAGGTTTCCGGTATTTCGCCCGGCGATCACGCCGGTGATCGTCCAGTCGCCGCCCGGCTTGTTGCCTGGTCGACTTCCAGGCAGCCCATCGTCGTTGTCGGCAGCCGGTTCCAGTTGCGCATAAAGCGTGACGGTCTGGCCTGATTCAAAAGCGATACCGGAGGCCCAAACGGTCAATTGATCGCCATCCCGGTGTGGCAAGGATTGACGCGAGGGTAATCGCTTCATCAAAACGGGGTCGGCCTGGCCTGGAGGCACCGATTGTGACCAGGCGGGAAACCTGGCCCGTTCCCGGTAATCCAGTGCGGCTTCCATCGCCAGATTCGGCGGGCTGATTCCTGCTGGAACACCATCTTCCGGCGTAATGAACTGCGCGCTGGCTAATTGCACCGCAAAAAGCAGGATGATGACGTAAATTGTGAGTCGGATAAATTTCATCGTCGTATCTCCTATTGTCGCGGTCAGTACAGCAGACTGATGAAGCGGGCGGTTGTCATGCTGGTGGAAACCAGCGTGTTTGGCGCACATGGTGAACCATTGCATAACCAAATGCCATCCGGAATTTGACGCCGATCATCCGAACGACTATCGTCGCGCTCGTCGCTGTGGTTTTCACGCGCCCCATCCAGATTCACGAAGCCGAATGGCTCCTGCTTGAAAGAGTTGCCGCATACGTTGCTATTGTTATAGGAGGCCCCGGCACTGCCGCCGCAGGCAAATATGGAAGCGTATTGAACGACACCATCGTCTTCGCCGGATAGACAGGCGCTGGCCCCGAAGATTGCTCGATACCCGCCCGTGAGATAGACGTTGCGCGCAGGCGCGGTTGAAAAAGTACGAACCTGAACATCGTCGGAGCTGCGCAGCCACCATGTGGCCGCATCGCAACTTTGAATGAAAGAAGCCAGGAAGTTGCAGAAGAAGCCGGAGTCTCCACAAACGGCATCCGCGCCCTGTGAGCCGCGATGCGCGCCACCGGTCGAGATGACCAGACTGATCCTTTGCGCAACCGTATCGTAGCTGCCATTGAAATTGAAGTTCGGATCGGATGGCTCGGCATTACCGAGGATAAAATCCATGACCGTGCCGCCCATGCTGTGGGCAACAACCCAGAAAGTTCCGCCCTGCGACCAGGATGCGGCGCAGCGGTTGCCGCCGCCGTCGGCGCCACCCTGGGTGGCATTGATGATTTCAGCTGCAACCTCGCCAGCGGCTTCCGGACCCCAATAGGGTTGGGTTCCGTTATACCCGACAACGTAATGTGAAGCAGCGAAGTTTCGCGTTGCACGGCGAACGAAATCATTACTGCCATTAACCCAGTACTGACGGGCCGAATTCCAGTTGGTGTAGGTATTGGTGTCGGTCTGTTTGCCGTGAACATGAATAAGACATGGTGCGGCCTGCGCCGTGGACATCCCGTACAAAGCCAGGATGACAAGAATCAGAAACAAAGAAAAATGATGGATGAGCTTCATAAACGCCTCCCCGTGAGGTGGAAAATACAAGCGGAGTTACTCTGCGAAACAAATCAGCACGCACAAGAACCGCCTCCATGATGCAATCAGCTTGCAGCCCTTAACTTTACGCCTTATTGGCTATTTATGCCAACACAAAGTACGTGATGCAGTTAACATAACGTTGGAGTGCGACTGCGAACCGGCCTTATAGCTGATTTCATGCCAAGTATTTATATTCACCAAGACGCATATGTAAAAATGTTAAATTACAAACAACGCAAGCAAGCTGAAATTGGCAGTGCTCATCATCGGGAATGATGTATGTCTTCAGACGGAATAACGAAACTCGGACCACGACTCGCCGAACTCCGGAAAGCCGCGAAAATTGGAAACCAGGAGGCGTTGGGTCGTGAACTTGGCGTTACGAAAAATACAATCTGGCATTACGAATCCGGAAGAACGCTGCCTGACCTTGATTTTTTGGCCAATTTCTCAAAACTGACGGGCGCTGATCTGAATGAATTGATTCAGCTGCGCTTGGCGGCGAGTGGGCACGATGATGCCGCCCGAATGATGAAGTCGCTACAATCGCAGGAGTCCCGGTTTGAAGCTGAACGGGATCAACTGCAGGGTCTTCGGATACGACTCACAGTTTCGACGATACCCACCGAATGGGCATTGCTGATCACCGAACTGGTAGCCGGAGGCAAAATGCGCGTGGAGGCAGGGGAAGCCATCGCAGATTTCTTCGATCAGTGGCGCCCGGCCAATACCTGGCTGAATCAGATTGCAGCTGAAGTCGAACCCTGAGCCCAGGCGCTCAGCCAAACCAGGGCTCCGATCAACAGCATCATCAACCCCGCTACCGGCAATCGGCACAAGCTCTTTTCGATTGCTGCCAATGGCCGGTTCCAGACCGGTTGTGCGCGGGCACTTGCGCGTGAGCGTGGCCACTGCAATCGATTCATCCGGGAAACCAAAGACCTGATTAGCTTTTCCACTGGCACCACCAGGTCGCCTTCGGGCAGCGCAGACTTCTTACCGTGCTGAACGCGCGTTGTTGTAATCAGGGCAACTACTGCGATCAGAACAGGCCAACTGGCCGACCAGGCACTGACCAGGGTTAATGAGTAAATCAGGTTCTGACTGAGTGCCCAGATCCAGGGTAGAGTCAGGGCAACGAGGGTCAGGACCACCCATTGCAGGCGAAGCGGGGCCGGATCTCCGGTCAGGTTTCTGGCTAGCGACCATACTCTCCACATGATCAGTGCCGAGGCGGTTGAAGTCAGTGTGATCAGCAGCACCCACAGTCCATCTGGTAATGCCTGCTCTGCGCCGGCCTTGAGCCAGCCCTTGGCGATGAAGCCGGTGGTCAGGGGTGCGGCCGCAATCGAAAGTGCCGGCAAGGCGACCAGGGCCATTCGCCATCCTGAAAGGGCCGGCTGCGAGCCGCAGGCAAGAAAAAGTGAAGCCTTGTTCAGGCCATGATGAAGAACAAGCAGACCAATGGCGGGCAACATGAAATCTGCGCGTTCGGGCGCGATGTAGAGCAGGGCAAAGGCGCACAAAACAAGGCCCATCTGGCTGATTGTCGAATAAGCAAGAACGGTTTTGATGCGGCTCTGGGCAAGCCCGAGTGCTGCGCCGGCAAAAACGGTGAACAGGCCAAGCGAGAGCAGTGTTAGGCCAAGCCATTCCGCCTCCAGCGCGCTGGGTGGTGCGAGCCGGAGCCATCCCATCAGCCCTGCTTTGACGATCACGCCTGAAAGGATGGCGCTGGCTGGTACCGGGGCGGCGGGATGGGCGAGTGGCAGCCACATGTGCAGCGGAACGATCCCCATCTTGACGGCAAAGCCGGCCAGCAACAGCCACCGGGCGGGGCTTTCCATCAACACGGCAGTTTGTTCAGCCAACTCACCCAGTCCGACATTGCCCAGTTGCGCAGCGATGAACAGCACGCCGGCAAGAATGGCGGCTTCGCCCATCAGTGCCATCACCAGGTAGACCCTCCCGGCGCGCCAGGCTTCGCGATCATGGGCGTGGGTGACCAGAAGATAGGCCGCAAGACTCAAGGTGGCATACCCGATATAGAACGTTGCCACATCGGCCGCCAGCAACAGCAGACTCATTCCGGTCAGGCTGCCGAGCCAGCCGGTCCAGAACCAGGTCCGATTAGCGTGGATGGTGGCAGCGCCGAAGAGCCCGGCCGCGGTCCAGGTCACGGCGGTCAGCAAAAGCAATGGTTGGCTGATGATGTCGACATCCAAGTGCATCTTCATCAGAGGCCATTCCAGCTTGATGGCTGCTGCACCCGGATCAAGCGCCGGCCAAAGCAATATCAGTGCCGACCATGGCGCCAGCATCATCGTCAGGCGTCGCGGCAGGCCAGGCGCGGCCAGGAGCATAAGCAGCGCCAATGGCAGGCCGATTGCTAACAGCGCAATCAAGGAAAGTACTCCATGACGATTCCCGAAACCCAGGTCAGCGGGCTTAAGGGGTGGCTGGCGAAGACCCCAACCAGTAGCGACAAGGCGGCTGCGGCCATGGCAGAGCCGACCATCGCACCTCGCTCGACACGACTGATGCGGGTTTCGGCCGGCCAATGCTCTGGCGGCGGATGCAGCCAGATCCGTTTGACCAGTGGCAAAAAATAGGCGGCATTCAGCAGTGTGCTGGCGATCAGTACCGCCACGACCCAGGTCTGACCGACGGCAATGGCGCCGGCACCCAGATACCACTTGGTAATGAAGCCAGCCACGGGCGGCAGGCCGATCATGCCGAAAGCGCCGATGGTAAAGCAGGCCGAAGTCCACGGCATCCTGCTGCCGAGACCGTCGAGTTGGCCGATGGCCCGCACACCCAGAAGGTTGGCGAATATTCCGGCGCAGAAGAACAATGTGATTTTCATCAAGCCCTGGTGGACCAGATGCACCAGCCCGCCAATCGTCGCGACCGGTCCACCAATGCTGACGCCGAGGACGATATAGGAAACCTGGCTGACGGTGGAATAGGCCAATCGGCGCTTCAGGTCCTGTTGACGCAATGCCAGCACGGAACCGTAGAGGATGGTTGTCGCCGCAACGAGCATAAGAGGCAACGCCAGCCCAAGGTCTCCCAGCAGGCTCCGTCCAAATACATCTTCGACCACCCGGACCAGGCCAAAGGCACCTGCCTTGACGACAGCAACGGCATGCAGCAGCGCACTGACCGGTGCTGGCGCCACCATGGCCTGCGGCAGCCAGGCATGCAGGCCGACCAGCGCGGCCTTGACGCCCATGCCAACCACCAGCAGGACGAAAATGACGCGCAGCACGGTGTCTGCATTGCCGTGGAAATGGGCCAGCGTGCCGCCAACGACGAAATCCTGGGGACCCGTCAGGCCATAAAGCCAGATCAGCCCGATGAGAAAAAACGCGCTTCCGGTCAGCGTGTATCGCAGGTACGTGCGACCTGCTGCAATGGCCTGGGATGTTCCGGTGTGGACCACCAGGGGCCAGGTCGTCAAGGTCAGCAGTTCGTAGAAAATAAAGAATGTCAGCAGGTTGCCGGCCATGGCGATACCCATGGTGGCAGCCACGCACAGGCTGAAGAAGCCAAAGAACCGGGCGCGATCCGGCGAGCGTTCGAGATAGGCGACCGCGTAGATCGTGGTGATCAGCCATAGCACGGCCGAGAGCGTTGCAAATAACATGCTCAGGGCATCGGCGCGCAGCACCAGGTCAAGGTCGGGCAATAGCGCGATTCGGAATTCCGGAGTGTGGCCGGCCAGGACCAGCATGCCCATGGTGCCCACAAGCGCCAGTTTCACGACGGCTGCGCTCAGGTTCAAAACGGTCCTCAGTCGTCGGCGCTTTTCTCCCAATATGAAAATCACCATGCCGGTGACTGCCGAAACCAGGACCGTCAGTAGTGGCAGCCATAACATCAAGGCCTGAGTCATGGCATCTCCGGCGGCAGCCCCGCCTCCAGCAGCCCCAGGATGGGGGCGGAGGCAAAGCCGGCGATGATGGCCATCAATGCCAGTGCCAGCGCGGCGATGCTGGCAGGAGCGGGTGGCAGCGCTTTTATATTGCGGTTATGGCCGGCTGCCTTCGGGTGAAAGCAGGTGGCAGCAAGAATACGAAAAACGTAGGCTGCCGATAGCAGGCCGCCGGCGACGATCACCACCATCCAGGCCCAGCCGTCCTGTTGCCAGGCTGCCGTGAGCAACAACCACTTGCCCAGAAAGCCGCCGCTGGGCGGCAATCCCATGATGCTGACTCCGGCAAGGGCCAGCGTGAAGACATCCATCGGCAGGCGCTGGTCCAGTCCGGAAAGGCGTTTGATGTTGTCGGTGCCGAGACTGAGCAGAATGTTCGCAGCCGCCATGAACATGGCTGCCTTGGCCAGCCCGTGAGAAAGCAGGTGATAAACCGCGCCCTGGAATGCCACGGCGCTGGCCAGGGGAAAGACCAGCATCAGGTAACCGAGTTGGGCAACCGTGGAATAGGCAATGATCATCTTCAGGCGCTTCTGGCTCAGCGCCAGGATGGACCCGTAAAAGATGGCGACGGCGCCCAGCACGCCGAGCAGGTTGGCCGCAGTCATCAATTCCCAGGCCGGCGCCATCCAGAACCAGAGCCGCCAAATGATGTAAATCGACACCTTGACAACCATGGCCGAAAGAATGGCGCTGACCGGGCCTGGTGCGTTACCGTGGGCGTCGGGCAGCCAGATATGCAGGGGGAAGATGGCCGATTTGACCAGCAGGCCGGTCAGCATCAACACCAGCGCGGTGATCGGGAGCAGTGCCGGATCAAGCGTCTGGCCTGCCTGATAGAGATCGAGCGTGCCCGTCTGGCCGTAGATGAGCCCGACGCCGAGCAGGTAAAGCAGGGAGGCCATCAGGGCAAGCAGCAGATAGCGCATAGCCGCCTTCAGGGCCGCCGGCTTGCCGTCAATGGCGATCAGGCCGATGGCAGCCAGGGTTACCAGTTCGAGAGTGACATACAGGTTGAACAGGTCGGCTGACAGCAGCAATGCGTTCATCCCCCCCGACAGCAGCAACCACAGCGGCCAGAAGCGTCGCCCGCGATCTGTCGCAGTTGGATAGGATGCGAGGGCCTGGACGCCGACCAGGGCGCCAACGACGGCATGCAGCCAAAGCAGGAGCAAGGCGAGGGCATCGACCCGCCACACGATCCCAAGCGGACGATCAAAGCCCGCCAGTTGAAGGCTGAACGCTCCTTTCGTCCAGAGCGCTACGGTAATCGGTAAAAGCAGGACGAGCGGACCGACCAGGCTGAGGACGACGATCGCCGTTCCCGGGACTCTGCCGCTGCGACTCGGCAGGGCCAGCACCGCACAGGCTGCCAGCAAGGGCAGAAAAACGAGTCCGGCCAGAGCTTCACCCGTCATCGACTTCCTCGTCGCCGTCGTTATCGCCGAGCGTTGCCCGGCCCGTTTCCCGATAGAGCCTGACCATCAGGGCGAGCGCCAAGGCCGTGGCCGAGACCGCGATAACGATGCCGGTCAGAACCAGCGCCTGGGGTACAGGATCCGGCCCATGTTCGAATGGCCCGGCGACCGTTACCATCAGAATGAAGACGGCGTTACCCATCAGGTTGAGCGCAAGCAGCTTGCGCAGCAGGTGGCCGGCGATGATCAGTCCATAGACGCCGATGCCGAACAGCGCTGAGGCTGTCATGACGTAGAGGGTCAGTGAATTCATCAATCCGCGCCTCGCCGCAGGCCGGCCGAGCCGGTGAACAGCAGTAGCAGAGCGACGGCGATGGAAAGCATCATTGCCGTTTCAATGGCATAAATTGCCCAGATGCCAGGCATGGCGAGCAAGGGCAGGCCGAAGCCGGTCACGATCAGACCAACGAGACTGAAACCCACCAATCCGGCCAACAATCCGAGGCGCAGTAGCAGGCCGGTTTCGGCACTGGGCACAAGCTTGCCGGTCAGCGCCAGCAGTACGCCGCTTGCAGCGAGCACGGCGCCAGCCTGGAACGCGCCGCCGGGCGCATGTCCACCGGCCCGAAGCAAGTGGGCCGCGACCAGCACCGTCATCGGCACGATGATTGCCAGCAGCGCTCCGACCAGCGGGCTCTGGCTGCGGTTGGATAGTGGCAGGGGACTGGCGCCGGGAACGGTCACGGCTCTCGCTGCCGCAAAAGCCGCCAGCAACACTGCAATCTCCAACAAAGTATCCAGGTTGCGAAATACAAGGAGAACGCCCGTGATCGGATTGCCGAGACCGGTCTGGTCCAGTTCGTCCATGACGGCCCTTCCGGCGAACCCGGGTGCTGGTTCCAGCCCGATGGCGGCCAGTCCAATCATGGCGACCAGGGCGCTGGCCAGTATGGCCACCGGAAGAGCCAGAACAGACCGGCGCCGCTCCGTCCTGGCCGGCTTGTCCGGGTTGATCTCGATCAAGCGCCGATAGGCGACCAGCATCAGGGCGCCGGTCAGCCCCGCCCCGATGGCCGCTTCGGCCATGGCCAGATCCGGCGCCGCCAGCCTGGCCCAGGCCAGCGCCATGGTCAGGCCGAAGACGATAAACAGCACGATGGCCCGAAACAGCACACCGCCAACGACAACCTGAACGGCCAGACCAATCAAAGCAGCGGCAATCAACAGGTCGACGGCCAAGCTCATCGTATATTGGTTGATTGGGAGCGCGTGCTCTGTTGTTCCCTGAGTGCATGGCGCGCGATGAGATGAGCCGATACGCTGGCGGCTATCAAGCCCAGTAACCAGATGATGCCAAGCAGCGCGGTCGTTTGCCATGAGGCTGCCAAAACGGCCAGGCCGCTGCAGATCAGCAATAGTCCCAGGTTGTCAGCCTTGGTCAGGGCGTGCAACCTGCAGAATACGTCTGGAAAGCGCAACATGCCCATGGTTCCGGCAAGGTAGAAACCCGCGCCTGCGATTAGCAGAACCAGTGAAAGCCATTCGCGCGGACTCATGATTCCTCATCCTCCCGTGGCAAACCGACGAAGGCCAGCGAGATCACGCTGGCCAGCATGACAAACAACAGGGCGACGTTGCGCAAGGCCGGCTCTCCCATCCATTCGGCCATCACCAGCAGCACCGCTACCGTCGTGGTTCCAAACAACAGCGCCGACAGCATTCGGTCGGCGGCGGTCGGCCCACGCTGAACGCGCCACAATCCGGCGCCCAGGTTCAGGAGCAGAAAGACGACCAGCCCAGGCAATACGAGATCAATCACGATTGCCCATGCTCCAGCGAGAACAGCCATGCGATCTGGGCTTCCAGTACGCCGATGGAGCGGGAGGCTTCCGGGAATAGCGCGTGGACCACCAGGGTGGCGCCATCGTCTTCCAGATTGGCGCTCAGGGTGCCGGGCAGCAGACTCAGCATGCTGACCAGCAGTGTTCGTGGCTGACCGGCTGGCAAGTTGACAGGATGGCGGGTGAAGCAGGGTTCGATCTGCAGGGTCGGATGAAGTGCTCGCCAGGCCACATCGAACCCCCCTCGAAACGACTCGAGCAGGAAAAAACCGCCAAAGTAAATCAGCCGGTGCGGCTTCCACGGGTGGGGCAGGTGACTTGCAAGCGCGCCACCCAACAATGCGCCCGCGCATGACGCCACAAGACCCAGCCACCATCCGCCCAATCCATTCAGGGCGATCCAGGTCAGCATCAACACGACAAAGGTCTGTGCGCCCCAGATGAGGCGGGCCCCGACAGCGAGAGGACGAGCTTGGATATCTGCTTCAGCCATGGTCGATTATGATACACAGAACGGACCATCCTCCTTGATCCATGACATCCTACTTTACGATACTGATATTGATCGCAGGTGGCCGCCTGCTGGCATGGGGTAGGGTGTTCCCGGCCAATGCGCCGGAGGTTCTCAACCGGTTCGTGCTTTATTTGTGCCTGCCCGCACTGATCCTGATCCATGTGCCAACGCTGGAGCCCTCGCTGGCCCTGCTGCCGCTGATCGTCATTCCCTGGGTGCTGCTTGCCGTGACCATTGGCGGAGTGCTGCTGCTGTCGAGGCTATTGCACTTCTCGCGCGAGGTTACGGCGGTGCTGCTGGTGTTGATCCCGCTGGGCAATACCTCGTTTCTCGGGTTTCCGCTGATGGATGCCTTGCTGGGGCCGCAATTTATCCGTCTGGCTGTCGTTTACGATCAGTTCGGCTCGTTCCTGATCGTCTGCACCCACGTGCTGTTTGTCCTTGGATGGTATGGGGAGGGTGATAATCCGACGCTGGCATCCATGGCCAGGCGGGTGGTCAGTTTCCCACCATTTCTGGCCCTGATCGTCGCTTTGCTGCTGGGTAACGCCTGGCTTCCTGGCTGGCTGATGGCGCTGGTCGAAACGTTTGCGGTCATGCTGCTGCCGCTGGTTACCCTGGCCATCGGCATGAGCCTGAAGCTGCGCCTGGTTCCGGACTATCGTCTGCCTCTGGTGCTGGGGCTGGTCGGCAAACTGTTGGTGCTTCCAGGGTTGGCCGTGGGGCTGGCGCTGCTGCTGCGCGCCGATTCGGACATTGCCACGGTCGCTGTGCTGGAATCGGCCATGCCGCCCATGATTACCGCGGCCGCATTACTGGCCGGTGCGCGCCTCGCACCGCAACTGGCCTCGGCGATGGTCGCTTGGGGCGTTCTGGTTTCAGCGGCGACCGTTCCTTTCTGGTTCTGGATCAGCCAACAAATCTTTTGACCCGGGATGGCAATAATCCTATCGCGTGAAGCCCGGCGCGGTACACTGGTCCATTGATCATTGACGGAGCCCCCATGGCCAAGCCCAACTACCAGTACGACAAGCGCCAGCGTGAATTGAAGAAGGCAAAACAGCAGGAAGAAAAACGCCAGAAGAAATTGGCGCGTAATGCTCCGGCGGAAGACTCGCCGCCGGAATCACCCGATCAGGAACCGGAGCAAACATCATGAGCAAGGGCAAGGACCAGAAGAAAGAGACCAAGAAGAAAGCAACGAAATCGCTGCTCGAAAAGCGTGCAGCCAAGGCCGAAAAGAAGAACAAGTAAACGCGCCGAACTTGCCCGGACTTAGCCTCTGTTTCAGGCCGGGTGAATCGTTCCGCAGTTGTCACAGGTACGGTTTTGCTCGCTTGACTTGAAGCGATTGATCACCGGCGGGAACTGGGTTTCGATGCTTTCCAGCTCGAAGTATTCTTCGTAGAGCTTGTGGTGGCAGTTGGGGCAAAACCACATCAGCCCATCCAGTTCACTCGGCAGGCGCTTGCGTTCGATGACCAGGCCCACCGTGTTTTCCAGCCGCTGCGGTGAATGCGGCACTCTGGGTGGCAAGTAGAAAATCTCACCTTCCCTGATCCTGACATCGCGCGGCCCCGAATCCTCCATCAGTTTCAAAATCATGTCGCCTTCGAGTTGATAAAAAAACTCCGGCCCTTCATCGTGGTGGTAGTCCGTACGCTCGTTCGGTCCCCCCACGACCATAATGATGAAATCCTCGTCGTAGACACACTTGTTACCCACCGGCGGCTTGAGCAAGTGGCGGTTGTCCTCGATCCAGCGCTGGAAATTGATCGGTGGAAGCATGGCGGCGGTGAATTGTTGAATACCCCCAAAGAATATCGCAAAACGGCCCGTATAACCTCCCACCGAAGCGGAGTGCTCCTCTAAAAGCCTCTCAGCGAAGAGAGTTTCGAGCATCGGATGGCTACTGTAGAAGCGGCCCTCTGGCCGCGATCATGGGTGGGATCGCAACGTCATCTCCTTTTCCTTTCACCTTTCACCTTTCACCTTTTATTCGCAGTCACCCGAATGCGGCCACACACTTGAACTCCACCGCAATCGGCGTTGGCAGGGCATTGACTTCCACCGTGGTGCGGCACGGAGCAGCATCTCCAAAACACTCGGCATAGATCCGGTTGAAGCGCTCGAAGTCGCGCTGCATGTCGGTCAGGAAGACGGTGATGTCGACCAGATGATTGCGGGTCGCGCCAGCGGCTTCGAGTACGAGATCGAGATTGGTGACCAATTGACGGGTCTGGCGTTCAATGTCGTAGTCGATCAGGCGGCCGTCCGGATCATGAACGTTGCCGGGAATTTCATTGCTGCCAGGCACCCGCGGTCCCAACCCGGAGAGAAACAGCAGGTTGCCTACCCGGCGGGCATGCGGGTAGGCGCCTACCGGTCGTGGCGCCTTGTCGGCATCAATGGAGCTGGACATGTTTCATTCCTTTAGGTTTGGCTATGGCAATCACAAGCCTTGATTGTAGTGGTTGACGCAGGGAGAATGACAGGCTGTCCCGCCGGGAATACACATCATGAAAGTCAACCACGCCGAACGTTCGCTGATTCTGGTCAGTTGGGTTGCCCTGTTGAGTTTGGGTCTGTCGGCGTGCGGTGGCGGTGCCTCTGACCAACCGGCCAGCGCATCGGCAGCGGAAGCAGAACCTGCGACGACGATACCCGTGGCGCTGGTGACCGGCTCGACCCAGGGGCTGGGCAAGGAGGTCGCACTTCGCCTGGGTGAGTTGGGCTATCACGTCATTATTCATGGCCGCAGTGTGCACCGCGGTGAAGCGGTCGCTGAACAGATCCGGCAGTCGGGCGGCAGCGCCGAGTTTCGTCGTGCCGATTTTCTCGAACTGGCCCAGGTGCGCAAACTCGTGGCCGGCATTCGGGCCGATTTCGATCGCCTGGACCTGTTGATCAACAACGCCGGCATCGGCACGGCTGAAGACGATATGAAGTTGACCGTCGATGGCGTCGAACCGGTTTTCCAGGTCAACTACCTGGCCCACTTCCTGCTGACGCACGAGTTGCTGGAGCTGATCAGGGCGAGCGCTCCGGCGCGGATCATCAATGTGTCTTCTGCTGCCCAGGCGCCGATCGATTTCAAGGACGTGATGCTGGAAAACTGGCAACCGGTGGAGGGGCAGATCGGTCGGCCCTACGCGCAAAGCAAGTTGGCGCAGGTGCTCCATGCCAAGGATCTGGCCGAACAACTGGAAAATACCGGCGTCACCATCAATGCATTGCATCCGGCGACCTTCATGGATACCTACATGGTACGCCGGGCCGGTATCGAGCCGCGCGCGACAGTCGACGAGGGCGCCGAGGCCGTCATGCAACTGGTCACCGATGATGTCGGCACCGGACAGTATTTTCGAGACATGGCGCCTGCGCGCGCGCATGACCAGGCTTATGACGCCGACGCCCGTCGGCAATTGCGTGAATTGAGTATCGAGCTGATTCAGCCGTAGCCAATCAGTCCGACCGGTGTCATCAGCGCATGCTGATGAAAATATTCTTCGGCTCGGTAAAGAATTCCAGCGACCACTGACCGCCTTCGCGGCCCAGTCCTGAATCCTTGACCCCGCCGAACGGCGTGCGCAAGTCGCGCACCAGCCAGTCGTTGACCCAGACGATACCGGTCTGGAGCCGGGCGGCTACGCGATGGGCGCGACCAAGCTGCTCGGTCCAGACCGTCGCTGCCAGTCCGTAGTCGACGCAGTTGGCCAGCGCGATCGCCTCGTCTTCGTCGCTGAATCGTTGTAGGGTGACAACGGGCCCGAAAATCTCATCGAAATGCAGCCGGCTTTCGGTCGGCAGGTCGGCAATAACGGTCGGGTCGATGAAAAAACCCTCGCTGCAGCGCCCGACCGGTTGGGCCGCCTGGCCGCCGCAAAGGATGAGCCCGCCCTCGGCTCGCGCCTGCTCGATGAAGCCAAGCACTTTTTGTTGATGGGCCCGCGAGACCACCGCGCCCTGGTGGGTGTCGGCGTGATGAGGGTCGCCGACGCGCAAGGCGCTGATTGTAGCGGTCAGCCTGTCTGCAACCTGATCATGGATGGCTTCGTGAACCAGGATCCGCGAACTGCACAGGCAGACCTGTCCCTGGTTGGTGAAGCCGGCTCTGACCAGTCCGGGAATGGTCTTTTCAAGATCGGCATCGTCAAATACCAGAGCCGGGTTCTTGCCACCCAATTCGAGGGAGAGCTTCAAGAGTCGAGGGGCGACGGCGCTGGCGATAGTCTGGCCGGTAACCGTGCCACCGGTGAAAGAGATGGCCTTGATCTCAGGATGATCGACCAGGGCTTGACCGCAGCCGCGGCCGGTGCCATGAACCAGGTTGAAAACCCCGTCCGGGATACCCGCCTGGCGGGCCAGTTCACACAGCGCGTCGGCCGTCAGCGGTGTCAGCTCCGAAGGCTTGGCCACCACAGTATTACCGGTCATCAGCGCTGGCGCCAGCTTCCAGGTCAGCAGATACAGGGGCAGGTTCCACGGCGTGATCAGGGCAACCACGCCCAGGGGCTGGCGCAGCGTGTAGTTGAATCCCGTGGCCCCCATATCGTATCCGGCGCTGGTCCATTGGGTCATGGCGCTGGCGAAGAACTTCAGGTTGGACTGAGCGCGGCCCATATCGATCTCGCGCGCCAGTTTCAGTGGTTTGCCAGTATCGGCAGACTCCAGCGCCGCCAAATCGTCGGCCTGGTCCGCGATCAGCGCGGCCAGACGTTCCAGCAGGGCGGCGCGTTCGGCGACGGATGTGGCTGCCCAGGCCGGAAAAGCCGAACTGGCGGCCGCCACGGCCCGGTCGACATCATCAGGGCCGGAGTTCGGCACCGAGGCGATGGGCTGGCCGGTGGCGGGCTCGATGTTGTCAATATAGTGGCCGCTAGCCGGGGGGCAGAACTGGCCGTCGATGAAATTGGCCAGCCGTTTCACAGCGACTTCAGCCTGCCGCCATCCACTGCCAGGCTGACTCCCGTGATGTAGGACGCTGCTGGCGAGGCAAGGAAAGCCACAGCGCTGGCGATCTCGCCCGGTTCGGCGAAACGACCCATCGGCACGCTGGCGCGCATTGAACGGGCAACCTCGTCGGTGCTCAGGCCGCCCTTGTCGGCCCGGCCCTGTATCAGACTGTCGAGGCGGTCAGTAGCGGTAAAGCCGGGCAAAACGTTATTGACGGTAAAGCCTTCCGGCGCCAGTTCACCGGCCAGGGTCTTGGCCCAGGCGGCGACGGCAGCGCGGACGGTATTGGAGACGCCGAGACCGGGAATCGGCTCGCGCACCGAAGTTGAAATGATGTTGATGATCCTGCCATAGCCGGCAGCGCGCATGCCGGGCAGGGCGGCCTGGGCCAGTGCCTGGTTGCACAACAGGTGGGCTCGCATGCCGTCGAGAAAAGCCTCGCCCTCGGCGGTGGCGATCGGGCCGGGCGGTGGACCGCCACTGTTGTTGATCAGAATCGTCGCCGGGTGCTGCTGCAGCCAATCCTGGAACCGCGCTCTGACCTCATTCGGTTTGGAGAAATCAGCGCTAATAAATTGATGTTGCTGATTATTGCCGGTATTCAACTCAGCGATGACCTGCTGAAGCCGACGCTCGTCGCGGGCAACAACCGTGACTGTCGCTCCAAGCCCGGCCAGAACCTGGGCGCAGGCCTGCCCAATCCCGCGGCTCGCCCCGCAGACCAGCGCATGTTGTCCAGTCAAGTCCGTTTTCATAGAAGCCTCGCAGTTTGAAAGACATGTTGATGCGACATCGCCAGTTCATCCCTGGCTCGCTATCACAAGATCGAATCATCGCAAAAGAGATTGAACCACAGAGGACACAGAGTTCACAGAGCAATAAATGTGTTTTCTCTGTGCTCTCTGTGCCCTCTGTGGTTAATGCTTTTTCTTTTTTCAGTCATAGCTAAGAGCCGCCTGAAACCCAAAAGCCTCAAAACGGCGCATTGCCCGGCGTGCGCGGGTAGGGGATGACGTCGCGGATGTTGCCCAGGCCAGTGATGTAGTTGAGCAGACGCTCGAAGCCCAGGCCGAAGCCTGCGTGCGGCACGGTGCCGTAGCGGCGCAGGTCCAGGAACCACTTGTAGGTCTCGGCGTCCAGGCCGTGTTCGGCCATGCGTCTGGTGAGGACGTCCAGGCGCTCTTCGCGCTGGGCGCCGCCGATGATTTCGCCGATGCCGGGTGCGAGCACATCCATGGCCGCCACGGTCTTGCCGCCATCATTCAGGCGCATGTAAAAGGCCTTGATTTCAGTTGGATAGTTCATGACCACCACTGGTGCGTTGCAGTGCTTTTCGGTCAGGTAGCGCTCGTGCTCGGTTTGCAGGTCCACGCCCCAGTCGGGCTTGAACTCGAACGACTGGCCGCTGTTTTTCAGGATTTCGACCGCTTCGGCGTAATCCATACGCACGAAATCGGTGTCGACCAGTTTTTCAAGACGCGTAATGGCCTCCGACTCGATTCGTTCGGCGAAAAAGGCCATATCCTCGCCACAGCGCTCTAGCACCCGAGCGAAAACGAACTTGAGGAAATTTTCCGCCAGAGTGGCCAGGTCGTTCAAATCGGCAAAAGCAACTTCGGGCTCGACCATCCAGAACTCGGCCAGGTGACGGGTGGTGTTGGAGTTTTCTGCGCGGAAGGTCGGGCCGAACGTGTAGACCTTGCTCATGGCCAGACAGAAGGCTTCCACGTTGAGCTGGCCGGAGACGGTCAGGAAGGTTTCGCGGTCGAAGAAATCCTTCTTGAAATCGACCTGGCCGTTCTCGGTGCGGGGCACGTTGGTCAGGTCCAGCGTGCTGACCCGGAACATCTGACCGGCGCCTTCGGCGTCCGAGGCGGTAATGATGGGGGTGTTGACCCAGAAGTATCCGTTTTGGTCAAAAAAATCATGGATGGCGCGGGCCGCAACATGGCGTACGCGGGTGACTGCGCCGAAGGTGTTGGTGCGCGGGCGCAGGTGGGCCACGGTGCGCAGGAACTCGAACGAATGCTGCTTGGGCTGAATCGGATAGGTGTCCGGATCTTCGACCAGGCCCAGCACCTCGACCGTCTCGGCCTGAATCTCCAGGCTTTGACCGCGGCCCTTGGATTCAACCACCTGGCCACGGCATTTGAGCGATGCGCCGCTGGTGAGGCGAAGGATATCGGAATCATAGTTCGGCAGGTTCTGGTCGGCGACCAGCTGGAGGTTGCCGAAGCACGAGCCGTCATTCAATTGGATGAATGAAAAACCGGCCTTGGAGTCGCGGCGGGTGCGCACCCAGCCCTGAACCATGATTTCCGTGCCCGCAGCGAATTCGCCGCCGAGCACCTGTCGGACGCTTGCAGTTTGCATTGGTTTGAACAGTCCCTGATTGAAACGCGTGGAATAAAGCACAATAATACTGGACATGGCGAGCACAACTGAACCCGTAATCGATAAATCCGGCATTTTCCTGACCCCGGCGGCGGCCAGTCGCGTGCGTGAATTCATGGCGCGGGAGGGTGGCAGCGGTCTGCGGATCGATGTTCGCCGCACCGGATGCTCGGGCTGGGCCTACGATGTCGGCATCGCCCGTGAGGCCGGAGATTCGGACCACGTGTTCGAGGACCAGGGCGTCCAGGTCGTCGTCTCCGACAAAGCCATGCCCATGGTGGCAGGCACCACCGTCGACTTCGTCCACGACGGCCTGATCCGCGAATTCCGCTTCCGCAACCCGAACGTAGTCGGCGAATGCGGCTGCGGCGAAAGCTTCACAGTAAAGTCAAAAACGGACAAATAACGAGACGATTCTGACCTCTAGAACAAAAAACAGATTTACCACGGAGACACAGAGACACAGAGACACAGAGAAAAACCTGGGGAAGGAATTGATTTAAAAGATGAAAACCATAGCTGCTTCGCTATGACTTTTCTGTTTAACCTCCTTGCCTCTGTGCCTCTCATCGAACAAATTGCTAAGCTTCTGTTTTTGCTAGATTCAAAAGCCTTAACCACAGAGGACACAGAGTTCACAGAGTGAGAAATCTGTTTTCTCGTTCTTTTTCTCTGTGTCCTCTGTGCTCTCTCATGGAACAAAAACATCAGATTCACCACGGAGACACAGAGAGCACAGAGGAAAAATTTACTTGTTGTTAAATGTCGAAAACCAGGCAATCCCAATTCTGATTTTCCTTTTTAACCTCTGTGACCTCTGTGCCTCTGTGGTGAGCTTTTCTTGTTCCTTTCGCGCCAGCGGGCCCGGAACCGGGTTTGGATACTCTGTGGTTCAGTCTTTTCGTGTTTTTTGCGACACTCGCGCACGCCATGTTCGCTACGCGACAGCGGGCCCGGTTACGGGGTGGAGGCTCTGTGTGAGCTGTTGTCTTCTGTCTTCTGACCCCCGTCTTCCGTCTTCATTCTTTTCCTGCTAAACTAGCCGGCTTGCCATCGCCTCGAAATGCGTTGGCAACCTTGCTCCACGGCCAGACATGGTTCGCGCCGGGGGCTTTGCGGGTCCGGAATGGTTCCGGGCTTCGAATCCACAAGGAGAAAACATGCGTCATTACGAGATCGTGTTGCTGGTCCATCCGGACCAGAGCGAGCAGGTGCCGAGTATGCTGGAACGCTACCGGGCCCTGATCGAAACCAATGGTGGCAACGTCCACCGCAGTGAAGACTGGGGCCGCCTGCAGATGGCGTACACCATCGCCAAGCTGCACAAGGCGCACTACCTGATGCTGAACATCGAGTGCGATGCCGCCACGCTCGAAGAGCTGGAAGGCATCTTCCGCTTCAACGATGCCATCATCCGTCACCTGACCGTTCGCAAGGACGAGGCCGAGACCGAGCCCTCGATCATGCTCAAGCGCAAGGAAAACAAGGATGAGCGCGAGAAGAGCCGCCGCGCATCCTACGAGTCCAGCAGCGACGATGATGACGACAGTGATTCCGATGATGATCTGGACGACGATTCCAGTGTCGATGACGATGACAGCGATGCTGTCGATGTTGACGACGACAACACAGACAAGACGGAGGCATAGTTATGGCTCGTTTCATGAGAAGACGCAAGTACTGCCGGTTCACTGTCGAAGGCATTGAACAGGTTGACTACAAGGACATCGATCTGCTGAAGGATTTCGTTGGTGAAACCGGCAAGATCGTACCCAGCCGGATCACGGGCACCAAGGCCAAGTACCAGCGCCAGCTGGCCACGGCCATCAAGCGAGCCCGTTACCTGGCCTTGTTGCCGTACTCCGACAACCACTAAACAGGTGCCGTCATGAAATTGATTTTGCTGGAAAATGTATACAACCTCGGCGACCTTGGCGACACCGTCACCGTGCGACCCGGTTACGGGCGGAACTTTCTTTTGCCGCGTGGAAAGGCAGTTCCCGCTACCCCGGAGAATCTTGAAACGTTTGAATCCCGCCGTAGTGAGTTGCTCAAGCACGCCAACGAAAAACTGGGTGCTGCCGAAGCCCGCCGCGAGGCGATTGACAGTCTTGAGAGCATTGTCTTCACGGTTGCTGTCAGCCCTGAAGGGCGTCTGTACGGCTCCATCAACCCGAACGAAATCGCTGCAAAGCTGACTGAAATGGGCTTTGCGGTGGAAAAGTCGGAAGTGGACATGCAGGAAGGCCCCATCCGCGAGCCGGGTGAATTCACTGTCGGCCTGATTCTTCACGCCGACGTACAGACCGAAATCAAGGTTACCGTCGTCGCCGAAGGCGCCTGATCGCAGACCGCCGGGCCCCGGCAGGCAGGCGAACCCTGGAAAGGGGGAAGAGGCAGAGTCCTCTTCCCTCTTTTTTTTCCTTTCACCTTTCACCTTTCACCTTTCACCTTTCTCCCGCCTTTATACTGGTCGGCCAACAAGCACCATTGGCAAAAAATAATTCCAGTTCGTGGCTGAAGCAATCCTTTCACAGTTGAGTAGCGTCAAGGCGCCGCCGCATTCGAACGAAGCGGAGCAGTCGCTGCTCGGCGCCCTGATGCTGTCGTCGAATGCCTGGGACAAGGTGGCCGACCAGATTGACGAGGCGGATTTCTACCGTGAGAACCATCGGCTGATCTTCCGCGCCATCACCGAGTTGAGCCAGCAGGGACAGCCCTGTGACGCGGTGACCGTGGCTGAATGGTTCGCTCGCAATGGCAAGCTCGAGCGGGTCGACGGCGGGGCCTACATCACCATGCTCGCCAACGAAACCCCGGGACCGGCCAATATCATCGGCTACGCTCACATTGTGCGCGAGCGTTCCATCCTGCGTCAGTTGATCGAGATTGGCACCAGTATTGCCGATGATGCGCTGCAAACGGCGGGGCGCAACAGCAAGGAATTGCTGGAAGAGGCGGAAAAACGGATCTACGCCATTGCCGACCAGGGCGCTCACCGCCAATCGGGTTATGTGCCGATTCAGAAGGTGTTGGCCGATGCGATGGACCTGCTCAACGAGTTGCAGGAGAACGAGGGCGAATTGACCGGCGTGCCGACCGGGTTTGCCGAACTCGACGCCCGCACCGCCGGACTGCAGCCGACCGACCTGATCATCATTGCCGCCCGTCCGTCGATGGGCAAGACGACCCTGGCGATGAATATCGCGGAAAAGGCCTCGATTCGGCACAAAGTGCCGGTGGCTGTCTTTTCCATGGAAATGTCCGATACCCAGTTGGTGATGCGGTTATTTTCCTCGCTCGGGCAGATCGGCCAGGACAAGCTGCGTACCGGCAAGCTCGACAACCATGACTGGGTCAACCTGCGCTCGGCGATGGCCATGTTGAAAGACGCCCGCATGTTCATCGACCAGACCCCGTCACTGTCGCCCATCGACCTGCGCGCCCGCGCGCGGCGCATGAAGCGCGAGCACGATATCGGCCTGATCGTGATCGACTACCTGCAGTTGATGAAGGTTCCGGGCACCGGCGAGAACCGCACCCAGGAAATCAGCGAAATCTCCCGCAGCCTCAAGGCGCTGGCCAAGGAGTTGCAGGTGCCGGTGATCGCCCTGTCGCAGCTCAACCGAGCCCTGGAACAGCGTCCCGACAAGCGGCCCAAGATGGCCGACCTGCGTGAATCCGGCGCCATCGAGCAGGACGCCGATCTGATCCTGTTCATCTACCGCGATGAGGTCTACAACGAGGATTCACCCGACAAGGGCAAGGCGGAAATCATCATCGGCAAGCACCGCAATGGCGCAACCGGCCATTTCAACCTGAGTTTCCAGGGCGAGTTTTTGCGCTTCAGGGATTTCACCTACGACCACCATGGCGTCGACCGGTAGAGCCTGACGCCGACTTAAAAGCCCATGGCCCGCAACACCATTGCCCGGATCCATCCTGCCGCGATTGCCCATAACCTGGGCCGGGTCCGCGAGCTTGCGCCCGGCAGTCGGGTGATGGCGGTGGTCAAGGCCGATGCCTATGGCCACCGACTGGACCTGTGTCTGCCAGCCCTGGCCGATGCGGACATGCTCGCTGTCGCGACACTGGAAGAGGCTCGTGCCATTCGGCGGCTTGGGAGTGGTCTGCCGGTTCTGCTGCTCGAAGGGGTGATTCACGACGGTGATCTGACCGTGGCAGCCGATCTGGGTCTGGAGCTGACCATTCATCATCCGACCCAGATGGCGGCACTGGAAAAATTCGGCCGCTCACCCGCGCCACGTATCTGGCTGAAGCTGGATTCAGGCATGCATCGATTGGGCATCCCGGCTGATCAGGCCGGCGCGATGCATGAGAGGCTGCTGCGCCTGCCGGGTGTCACGAGGGTCAACCTGATCAGCCATTTTGCCAGCGCCGATGAACCTGACAACGAGCTGACGGCACGCCAGATCGAGCGCTTCGAGCGAATGATCGAGGGCCTGGAAGGCGAACATTGCCTGGCCAACTCGGCCGCGGTTCTGCGTTATCCGCACGCGCATCGTGACTGGGTGCGCGCCGGGATCATGCTCTACGGCATTTCGCCATTCGCCGGAACCACTGGCGCCGAGTTGGGTCTGAAGCCGGCCATGACCCTGACCAGCGAACTAATGGCCATCAACCGCGTGCCGGCTGGCGAAACCATCGGCTATGGCGCCCGGTACCGCGCCAGTCAGGACATGACCCTCGGCGTGGCAGCGATCGGTTACGGCGATGGCTATCCGCGCAGTACCGCCGATGGCGCGCCGGTGCTGGTCAACGACCAGGTCTGTCGACTGGCCGGTCGGGTATCCATGGACATGATCACCATCGACCTGACCCAATGCCCGGATGCCGCCATTGGTGACCCTGTCGTGCTCTGGGGGCGCGGCCTGCCGGTGGAGACCATCGCCGCCCACGCCGACACCATCGCCTATGAACTGGTGTGCCGGGTGACCCGCCGGGTACGTTATCGGGCCTGATTCGTTCGTCTCTCCACAAGTGCGATACAATATAAGGTCATATCGAATTTCTTAGCGCAGTATGGCAGGCAAGCTTTACATCAAGACCCACGGTTGTCAGATGAACGAGTACGATTCGGCGAAAATGGCCGACGTGCTGGCCGCCTCCCATGGGCTCGAATTGACCAATTGCGCCGACGATGCCGATGTCATCCTGATCAACACCTGCTCGATCCGGGAGAAAGCCCAGGAAAAGGTGTTTTCCCTGCTCGGGAAGTGGCGGCCGCTGAAGGAAAAGCGGCCCGGGGTGGTGATTGGCGTCGGCGGCTGCGTCGCCAGCCAGGAAGGGCAGGGCATCCTCAAGCGCGCTCCCTTCGTCGACCTGGTTTTCGGGCCCCAGACGATTCATCGCTTGCCGGCCATGGTTGACCAGGTCCGCGCCGATAAAAAGCCGGCTATCGACATCAGTTTCCCGGAGATCGAGAAATTCGATCACCTGCCGCCAGCCGGCGCCAAAGGCGCGACCGCCTTTGTTTCGATCATGGAAGGCTGCAGCAAGTACTGCTCGTTCTGCGTGGTGCCCTACACCCGCGGTGAGGAAGTCAGCCGGCCGCTTGATGACGTCATTGCCGAGGTTGCGGGTTTGGCCGGGCAGGGCGTGTGCGAGATCAACCTGCTGGGCCAGAACGTCAATGCCTATCGCGGCCCCATGCACGGTGGTGGCACTGCCGACCTGGCCCTGCTGATTCAGTACGTGGCGCACATTGAAGGGGTCGAGCGAATCCGTTTCACGACCTCGCACCCGGTGGAATTCTCCGATAGCCTGATTGATGCGTTTGCCCAGGTGCCCAAGCTGGCCAATTACCTTCATTTGCCGGTCCAGGCCGGCTCGGATCGTATCCTGTCGCTGATGAAGCGCGGTCACACCATCCTCGAGTACAAGCAGAAAATTCGCAAACTGCGCGAGGCGAGGCCTGATATCGCCCTGTCATCGGACTTTATCGTGGGCTTCCCCGGCGAGACCGAGCATGATTTCGAGCAGACCATGGAGCTGGTGCGCTCGCTGAACTTTGATCAGAGCTTCAGTTTTATCTATTCGGCACGCCCCGGCACGCCCGCCGCCTCCTTTCCCGACATTGTCAGCCTCGAGGAAAAGAAAGCGCGCCTGAAGCGACTGCAGGATCAGCTCAACATGCAGGCCCGGGTCATTTCTGATGCCATGGTAGGAACGACTCAGCGGGTGGTGGTCGAAGGGCCGAGCAAGAAAGACCCCAACGAACTGGCTGGCCGGACCGAGAACAATCGCGTAGTCAATTTCCAGGGACCCGCTGAATTGATCGGACGCATGACCGATGTCACCATCACAGCAGCCATGGCCAACTCCCTGCGCGGGCGCCTTGAAAGCACCCGCACCGAAGCGGCCTGAATGAGCGCGACCGCGTCGACTGTCATTCTGGAGCTGGAGCCGGCCGACAATGAACGGCTGGCCAACCTATGCGGGCAAATGGATGAGCACCTGCGTCTGATCGAGCGTCGCCTGGGCGTGTCTATCGCAGCCCGGGGCAATATTTTCAGTATCCAGGGAGAACCCGATTCGATCAGTGGGGGTCGCCGGGTGTTGCGCAAACTTTATCGTCAGGCCGAACGAGAGATCCTGACCCCGATGCTGGTCAACCTGCAGTTGCAGCAGGCCGGGCTGGACGAGGCCGAGGCCGACGCTGACACCGAGGTCAGCATCCGCACGCGCCGTGGGCTGATTCGTGGCCGAGGTCCAAATCAGAAGCGCTACCTGGAACGAATCGCCACCAATGATGTGAACTTCGGCGTTGGCCCGGCCGGCACCGGCAAGACTTTCCTGGCCGTGGCCTGCGCCGTCGACGCACTGGAGAAGGATCGTGTGCAGCGCATCATGCTGGTGCGGCCTGCTGTTGAAGCGGGCGAGCGCCTGGGTTTTCTGCCGGGTGACCTGGCCCAGAAAGTGGATCCGTATCTGCGGCCTCTGCACGATGCCCTGTTCGAAATGCTGGGCTTCGAGCGAGCGGCCCGACTGACTGAACGCAATGTGATCGAAGTGGCGCCGCTGGCGTACATGCGCGGTCGCACGCTCAATGACGCCTTCGTCATTCTCGACGAGGCCCAGAACACCACCTCGGAACAGATGAAGATGTTCCTGACCCGTATCGGTTTTGGATCAAAAGCGGTGATCACCGGTGACATGACTCAGGTTGACCTGCCGCCCAAAGTGACCTCCGGGCTGCGCCAGGCCATCGATCTGCTCAAGGGCGTCGAAGGTGTCAGCCAGACATTCTTCGACTCACGCGACGTGGTTCGCCACCCGATTGTCCGCAGAATCGTCGAGGCCTACGAACGGGCCGACAAAGAAAAGCAGGAAAAGAAGTAAGCGATGGGAGTTTTGCATGATCGAGCTTGAGATCCAGCGAATGATGGACGACCCGGGGGTGCCTGCCGACGAGCAGATCGAGCACTGGGTGAACTTGGCCCTGGCGAGCGAAGGTGATGCCATGGTCAACCTTCGCATTGTTGACGAGGCCGAAGGCTGGGCCCTGAACCGACAGTGGCGCGGACGGGACACCTCGACCAACGTACTGGGCTTTCCGGCCGACTCACCGTCGGTGGATGGCTCCCGGGTACTCGGTGACGTGGTTCTGTGTGCCCCGGTCATTGCCCGCGAGGCGATCGAACAGGACAAAAAGTTGGCGGATCACTGGGCTCACATGGTCATCCACGGCCTCTTGCATCTGACCGGATATGACCATATTGATGCCCAACAGGCCGAGCGTATGGAAGCGCGCGAGCGCGAGCTGCTGGCCAGTCTCGAGATACCCGATCCCTATTGATGAGTCTTTTCAATCAGCAGATACTCACAACCTTCAAGACGATGATTCCTGACCCTTTTTTGATCAATGAGGCACCGGCGTTCTTCGCCCGTACAATACCCCTATGAGTGATGATGGCTCCGGCAGTAACGGCGCCGGTTCGCGCGGCTGGCTGGAAAAACTCGGACGCGCCTTTGGTGGCGAACCCAAAAGTCGCGACGATCTGGTGGAATTGTTGCGTGATGTGACCGCGCAGGGCTTGATCGAGTCTGACACCCTGGCCATGCTGGAAGGCGCGTTGGAGGTGGATGAGCTCCAGGTGCGCGACGTCATGGTTCCGCGCTCGCACATGGTCGTTATTGCAGAAAATTCCAGTCTGATCGATATCTTGCCGGTCATCATCGAGTCTGGCCACTCCCGCTTTCCGGTTGTGGGTGAGGACAAGGATGAGATCAGGGGCATTCTGTTGGCAAAGGATTTGCTTCAATTGGTCGTTGAGAGCGGCACGCCGGCCCTGGCCGATCTGCTCAGGCCTGCGGTCATCATCCCGGAATCAAAACGTCTGAACGTACTGCTGCGTGAGTTCCGGGCCAGCAAAAATCACATGGCCCTGGTGGTCGACGAATACGGCGGTGTGTCCGGTCTGGTCACGATCGAGGATGTGCTTGAAGAGATCGTCGGTGATATTGATGACGAGCATGACGCTGAAGCCATTGCCGATGTCCAGCGCATCGAAGACGGTCGCTACCTGGTCCAGGCACTGGCCGCCATTGATGATTTCAATGAAGCTCTGGGTACGGAACTGAGTGATGCTGACTACGACACCATTGGTGGACTGGTTGTCGCCGAGTTCGGTCGCCTGCCCGAGGCTGGAGAATCCGTCGTGATTGACGACTGGAATTTCAAGGTGACAAGCGCCGATGATCGGCGCCTGCATGCAATGGAAGTCAGTCGGGCCGATTTGGATCAATACTGATCGGATTCATCAGTCCGCAGAAATCGGCTGGCCCAGGCCGCAATGACCTTGGCGGCGTAGGCCGCGTCGGCAGAGTTGCTCAACAGGTGGTCAGCCTGATCCAGGCTGACAAAACTTTTCGGGTGTCGGGCAGCAGCAAAGATCTTCTGTGCATGATCAATGGACACGACATCGTCCACAGGTGAATGCATGATCAGCAAAGCTCGCTTGAGCCCGGCAAGCCGTTCATTCAAGTCATGACTGCGAGCGTCCTCGACGAAGTCACTGCGAATGCGAAACGGCCGCCCGGCCAGTTGAACTTCAATGCTGCCTTCGCGTTCGATCTCGGCCAAGCCGTCTTCGCCGAAATGGCGCAAAATATTCTCCGGCGTCGATGGGGCGCCTATCGTGGCAACCGCGCATACGCTGTCCAGCCGTTCAGCGACGGCCAGCACGGCCGCACCCCCAAGTGAATGGCCAATCAGTAGTTGGGTCGGCTCGATCTCGTCACCAAGCCACTGGGCGGCGTCTTCCAGATCATCCAGGTTGCTGGAAAAGTTGGTATCGGCAAAGTCACCTTGGCTTTCGCCAAGTCCGGTGAAATCAAACCTGAGAACGGCGATTCCGACATCGGCCAAGGCTTTGGTGATTTCGCGGGCAGCACGCAGATCGCGGCCACAGGTGAAGCAATGAGCAAACAGGGCGGTAGCCCGGACCGAACCAGTTGGCCGCTCGAGGTTGCCTGCGAGACGGATACCGCTGCGATTGCTGAACTGAATTTTTGACATCAGGTAACTTGGCCTTGAATGTGTGGTTCAGTGAACGGGGGGCTCAGTGAACGTGGGGCCTAGTCTAATGTCTTTGTCTGGTTAAAGCCGCATATTTCCATTACCATTCATGCTGATTCTGCGACCAGTCGCGATCGTGCGAAATCATAAACTTCTAATCCTTCTGCTCCTTGGGCTACTGCAGACCCCGGCGATGGCCCAGGAGGCCTGGCTGGTGACCTATGGACCGGGTGAGGATGTCTGGGAGCGGTTCGGCCACAATGCGCTGTGGCTGAGAGACGCTGAAGCCGGCCTTGACCATACGTTCAGCTTCGGTTATTTCGAGATGGATCGGCCGGGCTTCCACCGTGATTTCGCGCGCGGCATTATGTTTTACTTCGGCGCTGTCGGAACGCCCGAACGTGAGTTCGAGTTTTACCGCCAACGGGATCGCTCGATCTCCGTCCAGCAGTTGAACCTGAACGCCAGCCAGTTCAGGCACCTGTACCAACTGCTGGACGAGGCCATCTTTCCCGAGCCGCAGTACTACCACTACGATTACTATTTCGCCAACTGCTCGACCTGGTTGCGGAACCTGCTTGACGAGGTCCTGGATGGGGAACTGGCCCGACAATGGAAGACGGAGCCGGCGGTTCAGAACTTCCGGGATCATACCCGCCGACTGACCGAGCAGCGTTTCTGGCTGCATACCGGCATGATGCTGTTGCTGGGCCCCCTCATTGACCATGAGCGCAACGCCTGGGAGGAGGGCTTTTTGCCAGCCAGTCTGGCGCAATGGGCAGCAGTGACCCAAGTTGCCGACGAACCGCTGGTGATTCATGAACAGGTACTGTATGCAGCGCGCTCGCACCGCTCCCCGGCCACACCGCAAGGCACCTGGCTGAATTCACTCGCGATTGGATTGGTACTGGCCTTGTTGATCGCCTGGCCGGGTCTGTTGGGAAGCAAGTTCCGGCATCGCTTGCCGTGGCGGCTTGGGCTGCTGGCGGCAGGCATCGCCGGGACACTGGTGCTGTTGATGTGGTTGGTCTCTGGACATGAAGCAACCTGGCGCAATGGGATGGTGCTTTTGCTCAATCCCTTATGGCTGATTTTCCTGGCGCCAGGCATGATGCGCGTCAAGCGAGCAAGTATGTACCTGCTGCTCGCCGGCCTGGTTGCGGGGTCGATTGTGCTGGCCTGGCCTACCGGGCAGTACCGCCTTGATCAGATCTTTCTCGTCGCTCCGATGCTTGGCGCTCTGTTGCTGGTTACAGCTAAACAGTGCCGTCAAATCCAAGCTGTGTCACCATAGGACGGATCATCAAATTGAGGATGCCAGAATGATGCGATCACCGACCGGCCGCAGGGTGCCCATGGGCCAACGCCTTCTGGCCAATCCGTTCCTGTGCCTTGCCATCCTGGCCGGTCTGGCTCTAGGCCTGATTCTGTCTTTGAATCTGGGGCCGGGTGATTCGACCTTCGGTGCATTGAGCTTTGTCTGGCAGACCCTGGGCTTTGGTTTCTTCTGGATGGCCGGGGTCGTTGATGGCTTGATGCCCGGCCTGCCCGAAGAACTCAGCCTTGCCCTTGGCGCGCTATCCGGGCTCATGCTTTACCTGCTCGCCGATGCCCTGTGGCGTCGGCTGACACCCTTTACCTGATTATCTGCAATCAGGCAGCCGGCCCGAAACCACCACCCCCCGGGGTCTGAATGACCAACGTGTCGCCGGCAGCCACTTCGGCTTGATCGGCACCTGCGAGCTTCAGTTTGTCGCCCATTTCATCACCCATTGCCCGCTCAATCCACGCCTGCCCGGTCTTGCCGCTTGCGCCGCCCCTGAGACCCGAGGGCGCCACCCGGCGTGAATTGGCGAGAAGGGCCACGGTCATGGGTTCGAGGAAGCGGATGCGGCGCTCAGCGCCATGCCCACCCCGCCATTTTCCCGGCCCGCCCGAATCGGGCCGAATGCCAAAACCTTCGAGCAAAACGGGAAAGCGACTCTCGAGGATCTCCGGGTCGGTCAGTCGGCTGTTGGTCATGTGGACATGAACGGCATCACAGCCGTCAAAGCCTTCTCCGGCGCCACCGCCCCCACACAGCGTTTCATAATGCTGATAGCGCTCGTTGCCGAAGGTGAGGTTGTTCATGGTGCCCTGGCTGTTGGCCAGCACACCCATGGCCGCCAGCAGGGTATCGGCGATCACCTGGCTGGTTTCAACGTTGCCGGCGACCACGGCGGCCGGATAGGTCGGGTTGAGCAGGCTGCCTTCCGGAATCACCAGTTTGATGGGTGCCATGCAGCCATCGTTCAGGGGGATATCGTCGGCGACCAGCGTGCGCAGTACATACAGTACGCAAGCGCGCGTTACCGCGGCCGGTGCATTGAAATTGTCGGGCTGCTGGTCGCTGGTGCCGGAAAAATCGATCACGGCCGTGCGTTGGTCGCGGTCGACCGTGACCCGGACTTCAACCTGGGCCCCGGTATCCATTTGCTTGATCCAGTGGCCGTCTTCGAGCCGATCGATCACGCGCCGAACCTGCTCGGCGGCATTGTGCTGGACATGTTCCATGTAGGCTTCCACGACGTCCTGCCCGAAGTGCGCGGTCATTTCCTTAAGTTCGCGGATGCCACGCGCATTGGCCGCGATCTGCGCGCGCAGGTCACTCATGTTCTGATCGATATTGCGTGCCGGGTAGGGGCCGGTGCTGAACAAATCCCTCAACGTCTGCTCTTGAAGACGTCCCTGGGAAACCGCCAGGACATTGGTCAGCAAGACCCCTTCCTGGTCGATATGCTGGCTGTCCGGTGGCATTGAGCCCGGTGTGATGCCACCGATGTCAGCGTGATGGGCCCGGCTTGCGGTGAAAAACAGGATTCGGTCAACATCGTCAAAGCAGGGGCTGACGACGGTCAGGTCCGGCAGGTGGGTGCCGCCCTGGTACGGATTGTTGAGAAGATAGACATCACCCGGCCTCATGTACGGGCCGTGCTCGGCCATCACGGCGCGCACGCTCTCGCCCATGGAGCCCAGATGCACCGGGACATGCGGGGCGTTGGCCACCAGCCGGCCATCCCGGTCGAACAGGGCGCAGGAAAAGTCCAGCCGCTCCTTGATGTTGGCCGACCAAGCGGTCTTTTGCAGTGCCGTGCCCATATGTTCGGCGATTGCCATGAACAGGTTGTTGAAGACTTCGAGCATCACCGGGTCGGCGGTGGTGCCCACGGCCACGCGATCGGGCAGGGCTTCTACGCGCTTCAGGATCAGGTTTCCGGATCCATCCAGCGCGGCCTGCCAGCCGGGTTCGACCACGGTGGTCGAATTGGCCTCGATAATCAGCGCCGGGCCTCCCACTTTCTGGCCTGAGGCCAGCATGTCACGCTGGTAAACCGGTGTCTTTGCGAACCTTTCACCTGCCATGATGCTGGTCACGTGTTCGACTGGCAAGGCTGGCTCATTCGTGTGGCTCACGAAGGCTTGCATATGGTTCATCGCCTGGCTCTTGCCAATCGCCTCGACCATTCCGGCCTCGATCACAATATCCCGATCATCCATGGTGAAGCCGAACTGCTGACGGTGTTTGTCCGTGAAATCGGCAAGCATCTGGTCCGTAGATAAAAAGTCCAGCAGCAAGGTAGTATCGGTGCCTGCGTATTTGGCCTGCACCTGTCGTGTCAGTTGGATCGAATCGACCGGTATACCCTGCTGACGCAGTTCATCGTGTACCTTGGCATCGGCTCGGGTCAACTCGTCTTGCAGCTTCTCTACAAGTGCCGGATCCAAGGGCTGCTCAACAGCGAACTCGTGCAGGGCAGTCACATCGGCCAGACCCATGCCATAGGCCGACAGGACACCGGCCAGAGGGTGGATCAACATGGTGGTGATGCCAAGCGCGTCGGCGACCAGGCAGGCATGCTGCCCTCCGGCGCCGCCGAAGCAGTTGAGCGCATAGCCGGTGACGTCATGGCCGCGCTGCACGGAAATCTTCTTGATCGCATTGGCCATATTGGCCACGGCGATCTTGAGGAATCCCTCTGCGACCTCAGTCGGTGTTCTCGTGTCCCCGGTTTGCTGATTGATTCGCCTGGTCAGTGCTTCAAAGCGTTCGATTACGGTTTCAGCATCCAGTGGCTGATCAGCGCCGGGTCCAAAGACTTTGGGGAAGAGGTCGGGCTGAATTTTTCCCAGCATGACATTACAGTCGGTCACCGTCAGTGGCCCGCCGCGACGGTAGCAGGCCGGGCCGGGATCGGCGCCGGCTGAATCGGGCCCGACCCGGTAGCGGCTGCCGTCGAAATGCAGGCATGAACCCCCACCGGCGGCCACAGTATGGATCTCAAGCATCGGCACGCGCATCCGTACACCGGCAATGACGGATTCGAAGGTGCGTTCGAATTCACCCTTGTAGTGGGAGACATCGGTCGATGTACCGCCCATGTCGAATCCGATGACTTGATCAAACCCGGCCATGGACGCGGTGCGGGCGCAACCAACGATGCCGCCGGCAGGGCCGGACAGAATGGAGTCCTTGCCGGCAAATCGATTTGCATCGGTCAGGCCACCATCGGATTTCATGAACTGCAGTCGCACATTCCCAATGCGGTCGGCAACACGATCAGCATACCGACGCAGCACCGGTGAGAGGTAGGCATCCACAACTGTGGTATCGGCCCGACCGATAAAGCGAATCAGTGGACTGACCTGGTGCGACACGCTGATCTGCTCAAACCCGATCCTTGCAGCAATTTCTGCAATCAGCTGTTCATGCCTGGTGAATTGATAGCCATGAATGAAGGCGATCGCAATGGATTGGATTCCATTGTTGTAGACTTTTTGTAGCTGCCGTCGAACATGATCTTCATCGGGCTTTGCCAATATCGTGCCATCAGCTTGAATGCGCTCGTCGATTTCGACGACCTGCTCATACAGCAACTCCGGGAGCCGGATGTCGAGGGCAAAAATATCCGGGCGACTTTGATGGCCGATTCGCAGCACGTCGTGGAAGCCGCGGGTGGTCACCAACGCTGTTCGTTCGCCACGCCGCTCCAGCAGGGCGTTGGTCGCGACCGTTGTTCCCATCCGCACATGTTCGATTTGCTGCTCGGGTATCGGTTCTTCCGGTTTCAAATCCAGCAGCCGGCGAAGCCCCTCGACGGCGGCATCATCGTATTGATCCTGGTTTTCCGAAAGCAGCTTCAGGCTTTGCAGCCGACCGTCAGGCGCCCGCGCGACGATATCGGTGAACGTGCCGCCGCGGTCTATCCAGATGTGCCATTTGTTTGCAGCAGTGATAAGTACGCCCCAACGTCACGTATGCCTACAACATAACAAAAAGCGTCAATCAAAACGATGATCGCGAGAAGCTTGTGGCGGGCAGGATCTTGCGAAATGGGGTATGTTGTGTCGGCGGTCACTCTGCCACCTCAACAGACCGCATGCCCTCCAGCATGAACCAGCCAAGTTTAAAGCCTAGTTTCGCGCCAAGTTTCACGCCTAAAGGGAATCAATGAATCCTGTATTCGATAAAAAACCCAGTTATCTCAGACTGTTGCTGATTCCTCTGCTGGTGATAACCGGTCTTGCACTCGCTATATGGCAACCGGTTGGTCTGGTGGAGTTGCTGCACTGGGGCCAGATTGTTGCAGACAGGCCGCTGGTTATCGCCGCCATCGTTGCAACAATGATTGTCCTGTTCTCGTTTGGCTTGCCCGGCAGCCTGGGACTTTGGATGATCGCACCGTTCCTGCCGCCGCTCATCGCAACAGCCCTTCTGGTCTCCGCCAGTGTGTCCGGCGCCCTGGGCGCCTACGCTGTCTCCAGCAGACTTGGCTCAGGCTGGCGCCCGACGGGTTTTGCTCTTCGCATGGTGGCATTTCTGGAGAAACGTGGTGATCTGTTTACCCAGACCGCCTTGCGCATCCTGCCGGGCTTTCCCCATTCAGTGATCAATTTTGCCGGCGGCGTGCTTTCATTGCCGTTACTCGTGTTCACCACGGCGGCCGTGATCGGCCTGACCATCAAATGGGCGGTTTATGCCACTGCCATTCACGGTCTCGCTGATGCCGTTGAGACCGGTTCTGCCATCCAGGCCAGTACCATTGCACCACTGATCATCCTCAGCATCCTTTTGCTGCTCGGTGCGTGGGTTCGAGGTCGGGTGAAAAAAGAGACGCCCTAGAGGCAGGCAACACGACTCCCCGCTGACAGTTGATTGCGAAATGGTAGTCGCACACGGTGGTATCACTGCCGTCTGATCCAGGCCAGGAGCTCCTGTTGCAGTGGGTGGGGTGTTGGGAGTTGCGAGAGCTGGTTTTCGACTGCGGTCAGGTCGGATAGCTGGTCCAGGTCGCACAACTCATTCAGGGCAAGCCAGCAACCTGTTCCATGCAGGCTTTTTTGAAAGGCGGTCAGGGTGTCGGCCTGGCTGTAGGAGACGGCCTGCCAGCGGTGTTGGGGAATGATCCGGTTGGCGCCGAACAACCAGAATCCGCCATCGCTGGCCGGGCCTGCGACCAGCCTGGCATCGTCGGACTGCAGCCAGTTAGAGGCCTGTTGCAGCAGGGTCGAGGTCAGTTGCGGCGCATCGGCGCCAAGCAGTATGCACGAGCCGTGTCGGCTGACCAGGTCGCTGTGGATTGTTGCCATCCGTTCTCCAAGTTCGCCGGTTCCCTGGGCCAGGGTTGGCAGGTCGGACCATAAGGGCTCTTCCATCGCCTCGGGCTCGGCGACCGCCCAATAGACGGGTCCGACATCGGCCTGGCAACTGACTGCGGCCACCGCCAGTGCGGCACGGCGGTGCCAGGATTGCGCGCGTTCGTCCCCCCAGTCGGCGGCCAGGCGTGTCTTGACCGGAGAATGGCCGGGCGTCTTGACGAAAATAGCGATTGCTGTCATAGCGTGTCAGCCTGATCGCGAGCATTTTGTGAGAGTCGCCATGCTGCGAGTTGATGTTGCCAGGTGGTCTTGAGCCAGCCGTTGTCGCGGTAGCGGCGCGCACTGGTGGCGATGGTGGTCCTGATTGGGCGAATGGGTAAGCCGGCCAAGCGAGCCCGAACTACCAGGTCCAGGTCTTCGCCGCGCGCCAGGTTCTCGCGGAAGCCCCCCAATATCTCAAACCAGTCCTTCGATATGCACAGGCCCTGGTCACCGTAGGGCAGGTTGAACCAACGCGAGCGGATATTGGCTCCCACGGCGTTGAGCGCTGTCAGTCGCGGCCCGTCGTTCAGAAATTTCAGCCAACAGTAGCCGAGCGCATCGGCCGCTTGTTCAATGAACGTGGTTATGCGGTCGGGTGCTTCGGGTGCAAGCTCGCAATCGGCATGCAAGAACCACAGCCAGTCGCCGGTGGCTTGCCGGGCCGCGTGGTTTTGCTGCTGCGCTCGGCCGGCAGGACTGGTCAGCAAACGACATTCCTCTGGGACGCTCCACTCGGGTTGGGCGGTTGTGGCCACCAGGATCTGCCACCCCCTGTTCGCGCCTGTCAGTTGCTCAAGCACATGGGGCCGCACGCGTTCGGTCGGCCCGACGGGTATGACGATCGTCAACGCTGGTAACATTCCGGGTTTATCGATTCGGGAACAAGCTCATTAGCGTACACCAGACCCCGCCAGCCGGGTTGCCGCCGGCTGGTCGATTCGCCCTGGCAGCGGCCCTGTGCTCCAGCGTCGGGCAGACCTTTTTTATCGGCTTGTTCGGCGCCGACTTTCGCGCCGATTTTGCTCTGAGCGAATCGGCGCTGGGCGTCATGTATGGGCTGGCCACGCTGGCGAGCGGTTTGCTGATGTTCTGGCTGGGCGCGCTGGCCGATCATTGGCCGATGCGTCGGGCGATTGGTTCATCAATGCTGGCGTTGGCAGGTGGCGCGCTGGTGATTGGGCTCGGGGGACATGTAGCGTTGCTGTTTGTCGGCCTGTTTGTCGTGCGCCTGGCCGGGCAGGGGTTGACGGGGCACCTGGCTGTGGTCGCGGCTGCCCGCTATGCAACACGCAGGCGGGGTCGTGCCGTCGCCATGGCCACCTATGGATTCATCCTGGGCGAGGCCGCTTTTCCGATCTTGGTTGCCTGGTCCCTGGGCTGGCTGGATTGGCGTGGCGTCTGGCTGGTGGCCGCGGCCGGCATCGCGATGCTGGCTTTGCCCGGACTCTATCGGTTGGCGCTGCCGCTGGTTGGTCATGGGCCGGCGCCGAATGTGGACGCCGATGAACCCCCGATGGATCGTCGGCGTCTTTTTCGGCACAGCCGATTCCTGCGCGTTCTGGCCGTGGTCCTGGTGCCGCCGCTGGTGGTCACCGCGGTTTTCCTGCATCAGGGCACGCTGGCTGAGCGACTGGGCTGGAAATTGGGCGACGTTGCCTATGGGTTCGTTCTGTTTGCCGCCATCCAGGGTCTTTTTGCCTTTGCCGGCGGGCGGCTGATCGATCGCTTCAGTGCCCGTCTACTGTTGCGCTTTTCCCTCTTGCCGGCCGGGCTCGGCCTGCTTTCCCTGGCGCTTGTTTCGCCGACAACAGCGCTGTGGCTGATGTTTGCCGGACTGGGCATGACTGCCGGGCTGAACGGCGTCATCAGCGGAGCGGTTTGGGTCGAGTTGTTCGGAACGGCGCAACTGGGCATGATTCGGGGCTTCTACGCCGCCCTGATGGTGGTCAGCACGGCAGTCGGTCCGGTGGTCCTGGGGTTGCTGTTCGACTGGCAGGTGTCGCTGCTGTCCATCGCCCTGGGCTACCTTGCCTATGCCGTGGTGGTTCCAACTATCCTGGTGCCCGGGATCCTTGGCTTCCGGGAAAAGCGGTCGGGCTGAGTGACCAGGGAGGGGGCGGAGACTCCGCAAAGCGTACGAGCCCGGTCCCGAGCCCGCTGTCGCGAAAGGAACAAAGACAAGCTCACCACAGAGTCTCCAATCCCGTAACCGGGCCCGCTGTCGCGGAAGGAACAAAGACAAGCTCACCACAGAGGCACAGAGGCCACAGAGGTTAAAAGAATTACTTTTTTCTTATAAGTCAATTAGTTCCTACTGTTTTTCCTCTGTGCTCTCTGTGTCTCCGTGGTAAACCTGTTTTTTTGTTCCATGAGAGAACGCGGCGCGCCCGTGCAGAGTTATTCAAAGGGTCCTTTAACCTTCCAGTTCCTCCCAGCGTGCGTAAAGCGCGTCCAGTTCGAGTTGCAGTGCCTGCGCTTCATTGGTCCGTCGGGTGATTTCCTCGGCGTCCTGGCGGTACAGCGCGGGATCGTTCATTTCCATCCCGAGTTCAGCCAGGCGCTTTTCAATTTTTTCCATCTTGCCCGGCAGTTGCTCGAGTTCACGTGCCAGTTTGTAGCTCAACTTTGACGGCTTGTTTGCCTTTTTCTCCGGTGCGACCGAGCCACCAGGTTTGGCGTTGGGTCCGGATGGGCGATCTGCCTGCTCCTGGCGTGATTTTTGTCGCAGCCAGTCGCTGTAGCCGCCGACATAGTCGCCAACCCGGCCATTGCCTTCCATGACCAGGCAGCTGGTGATCACGTTGTCGATGAACTCACGGTCGTGGCTGACCAGCAGCAGAGTGCCCGGGTATTCAGCGAGCAGTTCCTCCAGCAACTCCAGGGTTTCGGCATCGAGGTCATTCGTCGGCTCGTCCATCACCAGAAGGTTGGAGGGGCGTGCGAACAGGCGCGCCAGCAACAGGCGGTTGCGCTCGCCGCCGGACAGCTTGGTGATTGGTGCGCGCGCACGTTCGGGTGTGAACAGGAAGTCCTGCAGGTAGCCGACGATGTGCTTGCGCTTGCCGTTGATTTCTACAAAATCGCGTCCCTCCGCCACGTTTTCGGCCGCCGTCCAGTCATCGCGAAGCACGGCGCGGTGCTGGTCGTAATAGGCAATTTCGAGATTGGTGCCGGGC
>JBGTLI010000207.1:0-3212 GCA_041744195.1 Wenzhouxiangella sp.
CTGAGCCTGTTGTACAAGGCCACACCGGATGATGTCCGCATCATCATGGTCGATCCGAAGATGCTGGAGCTGTCCGTCTATGAGGGAATTGGCCACTTGCTGACGCCGGTGGTCACGGACATGAAGGAAGCCGCCAATGCGCTGCGCTGGTGCGTGGCTGAGATGGAGCGCCGCTACCGGTTGATGGCCGCCCTGGGCGTGCGCAACCTGGCCGGCTACAACCGCAAGGTCAAGGAGGCAGCCGACAAGGGCGAGCCGATTGCCGACCCGATGATTGATCCGAGCATGTTGCTGGAGGGCTCGGAGCCACAGTTGCTGACCAAGCTGCCGTTTATCGTGGTGATCGTTGACGAATTTGCCGACATGATGATGATTGTAGGCAAAAAGGTTGAGCAACTGATCGCCCGCCTGGCCCAGAAGGCCCGGGCTTCGGGTATCCATCTGATTCTGGCCACTCAGCGGCCGTCAGTTGATGTGATCACCGGGCTGATCAAGGCCAATATTCCGACCCGGATGGCCTTCCAGGTGTCCTCGCGCATCGATTCCCGGACCATCCTGGATCAGCAGGGCGCAGAACAATTGCTCGGTCATGGCGACATGCTCTACCTGCCGCCCGGTTCGGGGCTGCCCGAGCGCATCCATGGCGCCTTCGTGGACGACCACGAGGTTCACGCGGTGGTCGAGTGGCTCAAGCAGCAGGGTGAGCCGAATTACCTGGAAGATGTGCTGGCAGAGACCCAGACAACGAGCGATGGCCAGACCATCGGCGCCAATGGCATGCTCGAAGCTGCGGCTGGTGATTCAGAAGATGAACTTTACGACAAGGCTGTGGCCTATGTGCTGGAGAGTCGTCGGGCCTCCATTTCCAGCGTCCAGCGCCAGCTCCGGATCGGCTACAACCGGGCAGCCCGGCTGATCGAGGAGATGGAAGCCCAGGGCGTGGTCAGCCCGCCTGAACACAACGGCCAGCGTGAGGTCCTTGCGCCGGCGCCACCACGCGATTGAGTCAGACCGCGTTCAGGATTGGACGGGTAGTCTGAACTGACATTGCAACCAACGGAAACGAATAGAACATGGTTCGAAATCTTGTCAACTGGCTTCCCGTCGCCGCGCTGACCGTCGCGCTGAGCAGCAGTGCGTTAGCTGATCCGCGCACCCAGCTTGACCGGTTCGCCGAAGGCCTGGAATCCTTGTCGGGCGGATTCTCGCAAATCACGCTGGAACAATCCGGGCGGGTGCTGGAGCAAACCGAAGGGCGCCTGTATTACCAGAGCCCTGATCGCTTCCGCTGGAGTTATCTTGAACCGTTTCCCCAGGAACTGGTCGCCGACGGCGAACGTCTGTGGCACTACGATGAATCCCTGGACCAGGTGACGGTTCGCGATCAGCCGCCGGCGTCCGATTCGCCTTTGCTGGTGTTGACCCGGCCCGATCTTCTGGACCGTTTCTACCAGATCGAAGCCACCGGGGAAGCGAACATCCTGCGCTTCAGACCCCTGCAGGACGAAGCAGAGTTCGAGCATGCAACGTTGTATTTCGACGAGGGCCTGCCAGTCGCGCTGGAATTGAATGATCGCTTTGGTCAACTCACCCGGCTGGAGCTGTTTGATTTGACACGGAATCCGGATCTCGATCCCGATCTGTTCACTTTCGTCGTTCCGCCAGAGGCCGATCTGCTCGAGGGATACTGACTCTCAGGGAACAAAAATCTTGACTCACCACAGAGGCACAGAGAGCACAGAGTAGAGTGCTTTAGAACGTTTATTGTTTTTTATAAACAAATAGCTTCGATTCTTCTTTTCTCTGTGACCTCTGTGCCTCTGTGGTGAACCTTTCTTGTTCCTTTCACGATAGCGGACGGGGAACGAGCTTGGACACTTTGTGCCTGCTTCCCTGCTCAGGGGAGCTGGCACTCCAACTCGTCGAGGCGCGTGATGCGCTGTGGAAACATCGTGCCGCTTCCGAAGCCTGGCGCATCGGAGGCATAGTCGACGACCGCGCTGTTGCAGTCATTGAAGGTGAACGTCATCGAGCCCCAGTGGTGTCGTTCGACATCGGCAGCTTCGAAGTCTTCCCCGAACCAGGTGCCACCGGTGGTCAGCATCTGGTCAAACTGCAGCACATTTCCATTGACCGATCCCGTTCCAACCAGCCAGATCTGATTGGCGTTGTCGTCGTAGGTATACCAGGCGGCAAAGACCTGTCCGGGTCCGGCTTCCTGGATGAACCACCCCTGGCCATCGAGATCCGGATCTGACCACTGGCCACTGACCCCTGGCGCGTCAGGTTGCGGCGCTGAGGCCGGGCTGCCGCAGGGCAGGCCGCGGATGTTGACCAATCGCCTTACCTCGCGGTTCCCGCTGCCAAAACCTGGCGGCCCCTGATAGTCCACGCTGCCATTGGAGCAGTTGGCAAACTCGAACTCCACGCTGCCCCACTGCAGAAGTTCCAGCGAGGCTGGATCAAACGAGGAGCCAAAGCCCTGACCGCGGGTGAGCAGAATGTCATCGAAAACGATTCGGTTGCCGGAGATTGCACCGACGCCAACCATCCATGCCTGTTCGCCGAAGTTGTCGTCACCGGCACTGCCGTCTAACGGCGGGTAGGTGAACCAGCTCATGGCGGCAAAGTCGTCATTGAGGACTTCGATCAGCCATCCTTCGCCGTCCCGGTCAGGGTCGAAGTAGCTGCCGCTGTGGCCGGGATGAACCTGGTCAAGGCGGGGCGCGAATACCAGACTGGACGGGCCGCTGAGCCCCGCCCGGCCGCTTTCCGCCACGGCGCCCATTGGCGCACCGGTCTGGCCGTTGAACCTGAGGATCTGACTGGTTTGCTGGCAGGCAACATACAGGTGTCCGTCCGGGCCGAAGGCCAAAGCCCGGGCGAACGCTAGCCCGCCGGAGCCTGCTGGAATGAATTCGCCGGCAAATGAAGCGTTGGCGATATTGAAGCGCAACACGTTTCCGGCGGCCCCATTGGCGACATACAGGCTTCCGTTGTCATCGAATGCAATATCCCAGGGGTCGCTGAGATGGGGGTTGTTCGGGCCGGCGATGTCAGTCAGACGGTTACCCGTGATGGTGCTGAAAGCCATGATGCGGTTGAATCGCCCTTCGGTGACGAAGAGCCTGGACTGATGGAAGCCGAAGCCGCGCAAGGGCAGGTCCAGCAGGTCATTCCACGATACGGGGTTGGTCTGCTGCTGGTTTGTC
>JBGTLI010000208.1:0-2289 GCA_041744195.1 Wenzhouxiangella sp.
TCGGCCGCGTTCGCCCAGGCCCAGTCGAATACGAATTCGCCGTGAGAATGCGACTTCAGCCAGGCCGGAGCGGCACAGCGGAGCGAGCCGTCGGAATTTGCGACCGTCAGTGCCTCTGGGCGCCACCCCGAGCCCGGCCCAACCGCGCCGGACTGCTCCAGGGCATTGAGAAAACGCCAGTCCATGAACGGCCCGGTCCGCTCGACCAGACCGTTCCAGGCCGCCTGCGGCACGATTGCCGCGGACCGGATGGTTTCAGCCGGCCACTTCGTCAAGAAACTTTTCAGCGTCCAGTGCCGCCATGCAACCGAATCCGGCCGACGTGACCGCCTGGCGATAAACATGATCGGCAACATCGCCCGCGGCAAATACACCGGGAGCGCTGGTGGCAGTCGCCATGCCTTCCAGTCCGCTGGTGATTTGGATATAGCCGTCGGTCATGTCGAGCTGGTCGGCGAAGATGCCGGTGTTGGGGTCATGGCCGATCGCGATGAAGACCGCATCCACGGTCAATTCACGCGTCTCGTCGCTTTCGACATGGCGAGCGCGCATGCCGGTCACGCCGTCGTCGTCGCCGAGGACTTCGTCGAGCACATGGTTCCATAGAATCTCCACCTTGCCCTCGGCTTCTCGCTGAAATAGGCGGTCCTGCAGTATTTTTTCGGCGCGCAACTCATCGCGGCGGTGCACAAGCGTAACCTTGCTGGCAATGTTGGCCAGATAAAGGGCTTCCTCAACTGCGGTATTGCCGCCGCCGATTACGGCAACAGGCTTGTTGCGATAGAAAAAGCCATCGCAGGTGGCACATGCGGAAACGCCGCGGCCCTTGTAGGCTTCTTCGGAATCCAGGCCCAGGTAGCGAGCCGATGCGCCGGTGGCGATGATCAATGAATCACAGGTGTAGACGCCGCTGTCGCCCTCAAGTCTGAAGGGGCGCTGTTTGAGGTCGGCAGTGTGAATATGGTCGAATATCATTTCGGTTTTGAAGGCTTCAGCATGCTTGAGCATTCGGTCCATCAATTGCGGGCCCTGCAGGTCGGGGAAGTCGCCCGGCCAGTTCTCAACGTCAGTGGTGGTCATCAATTGACCGCCCTGCTGAATGCCGGTGATGATGGCGGGCTCCAGATTGGCACGGGCGGCGTAGACGGCGGCAGTGTAGCCAGCCGGTCCGGAGCCGAGGATCAGAAGCCGGAAATGACGAGGGTCGCCCATAGTATAATTTTCTCCAGTAAAAGGCAGGTCAGTGCACAAGGTAAGGCCAGCCCCACAATAATCCAAGCTGATCGTCTGGCGGTTTAAGAACCTGGAGCCAACCAGGCGCCGTCCCATAATTCATTTTTCACCAGTGTGCCTAATTGAGGAGTAACTGCAATGCGTATCGGAATTCCCCGCGAAACCAAGACCCTGGAAGGCCGGGTGGCCCTGGTGCCAGCTGCCTGTGGCGATCTGGTTCGCTCCGGTCACGAGGTCTTTGTCGAGGCTTCGGCTGGAGAAAAAAGTGGTTTTACCGATGCGGATTTCGAAGCGGTGGGCGTCACCATCCTGCCGGACGCCGAAGCGCTGTTCGGCAGGGCTGAACTGGTGGTCAAGGTCAAAGAGCCGATCGAGGGCGATCTGAAACACCTGCGTTCGGATCATCTGCTGTTTTGCTATCTGCACCTGGCAGCGGAGCCCCGGCTGACTGAGCGCCTGCTGGATATCGGCCTGACCGGGGTCGCCTTCGAAACGGTCGAGGAAGCCGACGGGTCCCTGCCTCTGCTGGCGCCAATGAGTAACATCGCGGGGCGAATCGGGGTCCAGGTCGCTACCCATCTGCTTCATCAGCCCCAGGGCGGGCGCGGCATCCTGCTGGGTGGTTTGCCGGCGGCCAACCGCGGTCATGTGGTGGTGCTCGGGGCGGGTGCCGCCGGCGGTAACTCGGCACGGCTGGCGGCAGCAATTGGCGCCCGCGTGACGGTGTTCGACAAGCGCCAGGACCGGTTGGCTGAAATGATGGCCATCGGCCCCAACGTCACCGCGCTTTACCCCTACGTTGAAACTGTGGGAGAGTTTGTGAGCAAGGCCGATATGGTCATCGGCGCGGTTCTGGTGACCGGCGCCCGCGCGCCGCACGTGGTGACCCGCGAGATGGTGTCGAACATGCTCGATGGCAGCGTGGTGGTGGACATTTCAGTGGACCAGGGCGGCTGTTTCGAAACCACGCGCGCCACCACCTATGCCGACCCGACCTACAAGGTCGATGGGGTGACCCATTTTGCCGTGACCAACATGCCGGGAGCTGTACCAAGA
>JBGTLI010000209.1:0-3150 GCA_041744195.1 Wenzhouxiangella sp.
GCCGACAGTCCTGGCCCGGGCACTGCGCCAGGCCTGCGTTGAAGCCGACCAGGCCCTGTACGGCGCCTTCATCGCCGATACCGACATTCGGGAACTCGTCCACGCCCGTGCCTGGGTGGTGGAGCAACTGGTTCTGACCGCCTGGGATCGCGTGGCGCCGCCTTCGTCCCGCCTGGAATTGTGCGCCGTGGGCGGTTTCGGTCGTGGCGAGCTTCATCCCCATTCGGACGTGGATCTGCTGATTCTGCGCCCGGACAATGCTGATGATCATAGCGAGGCGCTGGAAACCTTTATCCAGGTGCTTTGGGACGCCGATCTGCACCCCGGTCAGAGTGTACGCACGGTCGCCGACTGTGTCAGCGAGGCGGCCAGTGACGTCAGCGTGGCGACCAACCTGATGGAATCCCGCCTGTTGGCCGGGCAGGGCGATTTGTTCGCGGCCATGGCTGCCGCAACCGAACCACCGGGCCTGTGGCCGGCCAACGCGTTCTATGCGGCCAAATGCGCCGAGCAGGAGCAGCGCCACAGCCAGTTCGAAGACACCATCTACAACCTCGAACCCAATCTCAAGGAAGGCCCCGGTGGATTGCGTGATATCCAGATGATTGGCTGGGTCACCCATCGTCATTTCGGCACCTCCACCCTGCACGGTCTGGTCGAGCATGGCTTCCTGAGCGAGCGCGAGCACGAGGATCTGGTTGAAGGGCGCGACTACCTGTGGTCGGTGCGCTGGGCCCTGCACGTGCTGGCCGGCCGGGCCGAGGAGCGGCTGCTGTTCGAGCATCAGCGCCGCCTGGCCGAGCGCTTCGGTTTTGGCGACTGCAGCCAGTCCAACCTGCCGGTCGAGCACTTCATGCAGCGCTATTACCGCACCGTCATGCAACTGGCCCGGCTCAATGAGCGCCTGCTGCAGAGCTTTGACGAGGAATTGTTGTCGGGGCGCAAGCATCTGCCGTCCGGCGACATTGATGAGCATTTCCGGCTTCGTCACGGCTATCTTGAACTCAAGGACTCGCACGCCTTTGTGCTCCAACCCGAATTGCTCATGCGGCTGTTCCTGGTCCTGGCTGAAAAGCCCGAGATCCGGGGGGTGCGCGCTGCCACCATTCGGCTGGTGCGCGAACACCTGTACCTGATTGATGAAAACTACCGCACCGATCCCGAGATCCTCGGCATGTTCCTGGATCTGCTGAAAAGCCCGCGTCTGGTCTACAGCCAGTTGGCTCGCATGAACCGATACGGGGTGCTTGCCGCGCTGCTGCCGCCGTTTGCCAGCATCACCGGGCGAATGCAGTTCGATCTGTTTCATGTCTATACGGTTGATCAGCACACCTTGTTCGTGATCCGTAACCTGCGCCGCTTCGCCTACGCCAAGTATCCCGACCAATTCGGCCACGCGATCGAGATTTTCGAAAATGTCGAGCGGCCGGAAGTGCTCTTCCTGGCCGCCCTGTTTCATGACATCGCCAAAGGTCGCGGCGGAGACCACTCCGAACTCGGCGCCACCGATGCGCGCGAATTCGTCAATCGCCTTGACATGCCCCAGGAGGACCGCGACCTGGTGGTCTGGCTGGTACTTGAGCATCTGTTGATGTCGCGCACCAGCCAGCGAGAAGATATCTCGGACCCGGAAGTCGTCAACCGGTTTGCAGCAAAAGTTGGCAATCAACGATACCTTGACCATCTGTTTGTCCTGACCGTGGCCGACATCGCCGCGACCAGCCCCAAGTTGTGGAACTCGTGGAAAGACAGCCTGATGTGGGAGCTTTACGTCGCTGCGCGCAATGCTTTGAAGCGCGGGCTGGAGCACCCGGTAGATCGCCATGCCAGCGTCGTCGAAACCCGCAACGAAGCACGCACCCTGCTGATCAGCCGCAATGCAGACCAGCGCGCCATCGATGCGCTCTGGAATCAGTTGCCTGACGTTGCCTTTCTTCGCCTGGATGCCGAACAACTGGTCTGGACGACCGGCGAGGTACTGGCTGCCGAACGCCTGCCACTCGTGGCCTGCCGCAATCTCGATGACAAGGGCATCAGCGAAATTTTCATCCATGCCGATGATTTCGCCGGCTTGTTTGCCGTTGTCGCGCGTGAACTCGACAGCATGCAGCTTGATGTGCTGGCCGCCCGCGTTGTCACCACCCGCGATGAAAAAAGCTGGGATGTTTTCCAGGTCATGGATGCCAATGGCCAGACCCTGAACCGATCGGACGCCGAACGTCTGAGTCTGTCCTTGCTCGAACAACTCGCCGTAAAGCAGGTCCGGCCGTTGCCGCCGCGGCCGGTTCCGCGTCGCTTGCAGCCTTTCATGGGGCGAGCCGAAATCAGCCTCAAGGCAGACCACGAAATGACCGGGCTGGAGATTGCCGCCACCGATCGCCCCGGCCTGCTTTCCGCCATTGCCGAGGCGATGGTGGCCCAAAACGTGCGCTTGTACGACGCCCGCGTGGCCACCTTCGGCCAGCGCGTGGAGGATGTCTTCCTGGTCGCCGATGCCAATGGCCAGGCGCTGGACACCCGGGCTTGCGCGGCGCTTGAAGCGGAGCTTCGCAAGCGCCTGGACGTCGACAACGGCCAGGCCGCCGGACCCGGCCGCACCGCACAGGCCTGAACAGCACAACGACTCTGGTTCCAACCCAACCAAAAAGCAGACTCGATATGCAAACTGAACAAATCAAGGCAACCATAGAGACAGCATGGAGCCAGCGTGCCGATCTGTCGCCGGCCAACGCCCCGGCTGACCTGCGACAAGCCGTCGACGCCTGCCTCGCCGGACTGGAGTCAGGCCATTATCGTGTCGCCGAACCCAGTCCAGACGGCTGGAGCGTCAACGGCTGGCTCAAGCAGGCCATCCTGCTGCATTTCCGAATTACCGCCAACCGCGAGATGCCGGGTGGCGCCAGCAACTACTACGACAAGGTCGACCTCCGCTTTGCCGCCTCCAACGACCGCGCTGCCGACAGCGGCGCCCGAATCGTACCGAAGGCAACGGTTCGCCGTGGCGCACACATCGGCAACGACGTGGTGCTGATGCCCAGCTACGTCAACATCGGCGCCCACGTCGGCGCCGGCAGCATGATCGATACCTGGGCCACCGTCGGTTCCTGCGCCCAGATCGGCGCCAATGTCCATATCTCCGGCGGCGCCGGC
>JBGTLI010000210.1:0-12860 GCA_041744195.1 Wenzhouxiangella sp.
CCGGCGAAAGCTATCGAAAGCGAGCTCAATCCACTAGGAAAAAGGAGAAACAGGAACAAAAGTGCTAGGCAGGAAAAAACTCTAACCGACCGGCCATTTTAATTGTCGCCGACCGGACAAAGTAATTGACGCGAGACAATCCGCAGCGATTAGACTCCAAGACCTCGGCACACTATCCCTTCACTAGCAGCATTAGCTGGAATAGCACCATCGGCTAGACCTTGTATCCGAGGGCATCAGGAATGAGCGCTAAAGCTATTCCAGCTATTTCCGCCAAAAAACGTTGCGTTGTCTACTAACCAGCTTTTCGCTGCGGGGCCGCCAACCTCCATGACCGGAAGGCCTAAGCCGCTCACTTAGTTGTCTCCTGCTACTTCAATCTGAATGCCAATCGCATTTGTGATTTCGGTGTAGAGATCGATCGCCGTTTGTGCCTTTAGGGTAAGAATGAGAGCGTACCGCACTTCACGACTATAGCGTTCGAGACGCTTTTTCTCGCGCCACCAGCCGCCTGTCGGATAGACAGCTATGCCATGACGATTCGCAAGGTCAGCAGCTGTTCCTTCCCAGATATCGGAGTGCAAAGACCCGCGATCGCGCAGACGCGGGCCGAGAACCCAGCCATCATCTTGCCCTCCTGCATAGTCGCCGTCTTCCTCTTGTGCAGCGGCGTTGATGCGCCCGCGGAAGGTGCCCACGTCTTCTTCTGGTCGTTTGACAGCGAAACGAAGCCCATGCGAAGCGTAGCGGTGACGCTTGGTCCAACCCCGCTCTCCAGGGTTCGGCTCGACGAAATAGCTGAGCGTCACTCGCATTTGGACCTGTTCTTCGCCAAGCCCCTCCAAGGCACTGGCGGGCCATGGCAGCTCGTGGAAGGTCATGTCGCGCGTCTTGATCGTGGAGCCATCGAGAAAAAACGGCTGCATTGCGTTCTCGATCACGAGCGTCACATCATTGGACTGGCTGCGGATGGCCTTGCTGAGGTCCGGGACGCCGTAACCATAGCGGCGCAGCAGGAGGCGCTTGTCCTGCTGCTTCGGATTGACTGGCAGATGGCCGCGCATGGCCGGCGTCCAATCAGCATAGTGGACAATCAGCCCTCTGACAGTTTCGGGCCAAAGCGCTGCGCGGTCCGCCAGTATCTGCGCGCCCATGCGCGCAACGAGGGCCGTCGCCGCGCTCGTGTCCGTGATGACGTTGAAGTACCCGGCTTGCAGTCGGTTATTGGTGGTAAGCAAGGCCAAATCATCCAGATTATCGCTGTCGCCACTGGCGGGATTGACGCCGTAGTTGCCGCCCTCGAAGACCACGTCGGGCTTGATCGGCCACTCATGCTGCCATGTCAGTGATGTGCGACTAAGCGGAGAGAGATCACCCGCCGCCGCCAGTGGGCTCCATCCGGCGAAGGTAGCGTCCGCGATCGTACACTTCTCTGTCACGGCCCCGACGGTGATCGCGTTCCACGCCTGTGCCGGGCTCTGTATCGGCGCGGCATCGTTCTGTTGAAGATACTCTGCTGCCGGATAGAGCGCGTTCACGTTGCCTGCGGAAATGGCCACGAACCTCTGATCCTCTCCGTCGCCATAAGCCAGTTCATCTACGGCAGCGGACCAGGAGGACGGGCGGCCGCGCCAGTGCTCGCCCTCGCTGGTAACCGCCAAACAAAACACGCGCACGCTCCGGTGCCTGTATCTCGGCCCGGCTCACGGCTTCTGCCGTGATGTAGCCGTAGAGATCGGGATCGTTGGCACCATGGTCCGGCAGGATTTTCACTGACTCCAGCACATGGCTGAGGCTGATCGGATCGGTGCTGGTGAGCGGACTGGACAGGTCGCCGTAGAGCGCAAGGCCGCTCATTCTGGTACCGTGTCCACTCCAATTCGCGCTCGTGTCCTCGACCGGCCAGACTCCATTCCATGCTTGCTGGTCAGCGGCAGAGAGGACCGGTTCGATAAGGGGATGCAGCCGTGTTGACCCGGAATCGAGAATGCACACGGAAGGCGCGTCACCAGCGGGAAGCGCCAGCCGCTCCGCGAGCTCGTCGCTCCAGTCGCGCTGCTCCATGGGGTCCATGGCTAGGAAAACCGACGGCGTATCTCTTGCCAGCCGCAACTCAGCGATCGCGTCCGTATTGCCGACGATCATTCCGATCTGTTCGGGGGTCGCCAAGGCCAGCACCACTTCGCGCTCCGGAAAGCGGACGACATGCTCGCGCAAGACAACGTTGAGGACCCCAACGGCATGCTCAAGGATTGGCTGCGCGCCGGTCCGCAGCCAGACTTCCCACCAGGCCTGCTGGCCTGCCGTCGGAAAGAGCTGCATATCGTCCGTGAAAAGCGAACGGGCATGGGCGAGCCGCACGTTCTGCAAAGATGCCACGAGAGGCTCGTTCTTGGGCTTCCCGGTTGGCGTGTCCTTGGTGCGGTACTCGTCAACCTTCTTCAGATAAAGGTCGCGCTTGGCCTCGGGCACGAACACGGTCGCGGAGAGGAGGTTTTCCGGGTCGGCGTCTGCCGGCCGCACCGCCACAAGCTCGATATGCTTTTTGCCGCGCTTGTCTTCAAGCTTGTCTAGCAGCGCCCGCTGCTCCGTTCCGATGTCGAATTCAAGATAGAATCCGGCCTGACCGCCCGCGATATCGGGATTGCGGTCGGCGGCTTGTTGAGCGGCCGCGGCGATCGCGGCGTTCAGTGCCTCCTCCAGCCGCGCCGCATGTTCCGCGCGATTGCGCTGAGGGAGAACGACTTCGCCGCCTCCGCCCCGTGGCCAGGTGAACTGCTCGCGTCGGCCGTTATCGGACAGATAGACGTGCTTGAGATTGCGCTGCTCCCCGTTCGGCATCGGCACCCTTACCTATGTGCTGCCGAACGCCGCTCCTGGAGGGAGATCGACAAATCGTCGTTCGTGATATTCAGGCGATCGGCCAAAATGGCTCGCTTGGCCGCTTCGTCAGCTGCCCGCGATACCTCCGCCTGGCTCATGCCTCCCGAAAGCTCCACGGCGCGTGACCAATCGACTTTTTCCGCGTCAAAGCCGACAAGGCGCGATTGTAGTATTTTCAGCGTCACGTCCTGGCTGGGGAGTTCGTACTGTATTACGTCGTCAAATCGCCTGAACAGGGCGGGATCGAGCAGTTCAACATGGTTCGTGGCCGCGATGATGAGACTGTCGCTGTCATCCTTTTCCAAAAACTGGAGAAAGGAATTCAGGACGCGCCGGATTTCGCCGACATCATTGCGCTCCGATCGCCGCGAGCCGATGGCATCAAACTCGTCGAAAAAGTAGACGCCGCGCGCTTCGCTCATGGCATCGAAGATAATGCGCAGCTTTGAAGCAGTCTCACCCATAAACCGCGTAATCAGCGTGTCAAAGAGCACGGTGAAGAGCGGTAAATGAAGCTCACCGGCGAGCGCCCCGGCGGTCATGGTCTTGCCCGAACCAGGTGGTCCGACTAGCAGAAGCTTTCGGCGCGGCTGCAATCCCCGCTCGGCGAGCTTGTGCTGCTGGCGTTGTTCTATTAAGACCCGCTTAAAGCGTTGTTCCAACTCATCAGTCAGGGCCATGCTTGCGAGCCGAGTCTCCGAAAACGTCACAGAGACCAAAGCGGCGAGATCGCCTTTAGGTTGGGCAATAGGAACTGGACGCCGCGCCCGTTCTACGTTGCCGTCCCGCGCCTGATCGACGAGCGCGCGCAGCTGCTGCGCAACCTGTCCATGGCCCTTGCGCGCTTCATGGGCAGCCACCTGCATGGCGATCGACAGAAACTGGTCGTCATCGCGGGCAATGTGGCTCTTCAATAGCGCAATCAGATGCTTAGAGGACGTCATGGGCGGCTCATCGTGTTGTCACAGGTGCACTCAGCACAGCGAGCGCGTGGGAAACTCAAACGCCCTCATGGAACATTCTGCCGGGTAAGCTGCAACCACGCAAGAGCCAGCTTGGGTGCGACTTGGTCGCTATCGAGGTTCCGCTGCGGATTTCGGCCTTCCAGGGCGACGAAGCCGGCAGAACGGACTCATTACCCGCCAAATAGACCAGAAGTAGACCAAGACGAGCACCGTGAGACCACGAAAAACCCATATTGCCCGCAGAGATTTCCATAGGAGCTGTTGGTTTTATGCAACTTTATAACCTCCGGGTCCGCGCATGGCGAGGAGGGCCAAGCCTTTTTCGTCGCAGCGCTGGCGCCGACCGGAGAGGCCATATTCTCGCCCCGAGAGTCCGCTAACGTGGGCATCTACGACACATCGCACCTCCTTAGCCCTCTATTCCACACTTTAGATCAATCACTGGCGATTGTGTGGCGAGAGAGGAATCAAGCGTTACCCGATTAACCCCGAAGTGGCTAGCAACTTCGGTTTTTGTAATTATCGGATCTTGAAGCATGGCTGCTGCTTTGTCCCCAAGTTGGCCCTATATCCGTATTGAAGGACTGGCACGATTTCTTTTTATACGGCAAGGCGTATATCCTTGATTTATGCGCCATGGCGTATATTATAAAATATCCGCTCTAGCGTATATTGACGGCTAATACGCCATAGCGTATATTAATGATTTATACGCCGTAGCGTATACTTTAAGAAATCAGGAATTGGTCATGATGGAACTCGTTAGATCACCAAAACAGCTCGGCACCGCTCTACGTCGTTTTCGGCGCGAACGTGCCCTAACTCAGGCTCAATTGAGTAAACGTGCCGGATTGCGCCAAGGCACAGTTTCGCAGGTCGAGAACGGTCTGGAAACAGTAAAACTGAACACGGTTATGGACCTGTTGCGCGCGCTCGACCTTGAAGTTGTACTTCAGCCGCGCACTAAAGGCTCACAGAACGAAATTGAAGAGATGTTCTAATGGCGAGGCCCCGTAAGAGCACACGCCTATCAGTCGCCCTTAATGGGCGTCTTGTTGGCGTGCTTGACCGGGCACCCAATGGGGCGATTTCGTTCGCCTACGTTCCTGAATGGCTTGAGGACGAACATCGGGCTATACCGGTTTCACTTTCCCTCCCGCTCCGAGAGGATCGCTATACCGGCGCAGACGTCTCGGCGTACTTTGATAACCTGCTACCCGACAACGATCAAATTCGACGCAAAGTAGCGGGAAGAGTGAGGGCAGCAGGAACCGATGCCTTTAATCTCCTGAGCAGAATTGGCAGAGACTGCGTTGGTGCATTGCAATTTCTTCCAGACGGCGCAGAAGTCCCTCCACCAGGTCCCCCACAATTTGCCCCCTTGGGCGATGCCGAAATCGCTCAGACCATCCGCGATCTGGCTACCGCACCGCTCGGGATTCGTGCTGATGGTGAGCGTGAATTTCGTATCTCCATCGCTGGGGCACAGGATAAAACTGCTTTTTTGTGGAATGATGGATGGTGCCTGCCACAGGGCGCCACACCAACAACACATATTTTCAAGCCGCAATTGGGCGAACTCCCCAATGGGCTGGATATGGCTCGCAGCGTTGAAAATGAACATTTCTGCCTTACCCTGTGCCGCGAGCTTGGCCTGGATGCTGCCGAAAGCGAGATTCTGGACTTTGAGGACACTCGCGTTCTGTCGATAAAACGGTTCGACCGGATGCAGACCAAGGATGGCCGATTGCTTCGCATTCCTCAGGAGGATTTCTGTCAAGCACTTTCCGTCCCCTCCACCCTTAAATACAACAATGAGGGAGGCCCTGGAATCGAGCAGTGCCTCTCGCTCCTGAAAAGCAGCGACTATGCGGACGAAGACCGTCTCGCTTTTCTGAAAGCACAGATCGTTTTCTGGCTGATTGCCGCTACAGACGGCCACGCGAAGAATTTCAGTATTTTCCTCATGCGCGGTGGCCGATTCAGGATGACACCACTTTATGATGTGATGACTGCGCAGCCCAATTACGCCCAGGGAAAAATGAGGCGCAAAGATTTGAAACTTGCAATGGCCGTTGGAAACAGTCGACACTACATCGTGGATGAAATCCTGCCAAGGCATTTTCTGCAGACTGCAGAAGCTGCTCGTATGCCGACTGAACAAGTCCTTGCGTTGCTTCAATCTCTTGACGCAACCATGCCGGACGCCATTGAGCGTTCAGTCGAGACAATGCCGGCGGACTTCCCGGAAGGCATTGCGGCGCCAATACTTGATAGCGCTCTGTCTCGGCTGAGAGCCATTCGGGCTCAATTGGAGATTGACGGTTAACGATGCCGGGCCGGTTTCGACTAGTATTGGTAGCGAGGATGAAGTAAAAACCACCAGGTGGGAGCATGAGCGAGCAACGGCAAAAGCGCACGACGAGGCTGGAGTCACTGACTGATGCTGTCTTCGGTTTCTCGATTGCGTTGCTGATCGTCTCGGTCGAAGTACCCGCAGACTTCCCTGGATTGGTGGACACCATGAAGGGCTTTGCTGGTTTCGCGCTCAGCTTTGCCATGCTCATTCTGGTCTGGTTCTATCATTACCGATTCTTTCGCCACTTCAAGCTCGAAGACGGTGTCACGATCCTGCTGAACTCGGTGCTACTGTTTGTCGTCCTGTTCTACGTCTATCCGCTCAAGTATGTCTTCTCGGTCATAGCATCCATGATGAGTGGTGTGTTTCCGGTGACATATGAAGAGGTTGCTTTGCTCATGGCGATTTACTCGGCCGGCTTTACCGCGGTCTTCGCCGTGTTCAGCCTGATGTATCTTCACGCGTATCGAAAACGGGCAGAGTTGCATCTTGACGATGGCGAGGCGCTGTCAGCTCTTGAAGACACGGGTAACTGTGTCGTGATGTCTTGTGCCGGGCTCCTCGCTGTCGCGCTTGCAATTGGCCTGCCCCCGCCCTGGGCCGGGCCCGTAGCCGGGTTCAGCTATTTCCTGATCGGGCCGGCACAAATGATCAACAGCCGCCGATTTGCCCGCAAGAGAGCACTTCTGACACCAACTTAAGAAGTGGCTCAGGGTGACTTGTCCAGTCTCACTCGCTCACAGTTGCCCGCCAGCGAGCCAGTGCCTGCTGATCCGGCTCGGAGACGAGTTTGATCGCCCGGTCGGCAAACTCGATCGTTACCCGGGCATCGATATCGGCCACGCTGAAAACCTCGCCGGCGACGAAGGCGTTGTCCGCCAGACGGGCATTGAGATCGGTCAGGAAATGCCGGTAGCGCTCACGCCCGCGCTCGGCCAGCGCGGGGATCTGGGCCACCGGCCGCTGGCCCGGCAGGGCGTGGTCGGCAAAGCCTGGTTGCGCGTTGCGGAAAGCCTCCATGACGGCCAGCATGCCGTGGCTGTATACCCAGGTGGTCCACTGGTTGACCTCGGCCCGCTCACGCGAATTGCGTCCGAATAGCGGCGGTTCCGGGTGCAGCTCCTCCAGGTAGCGCCGAATGGCCGTGCTTTCCCAGATAAAACCGCCATCATCCAGTGCCAGCACCGGTACCGTGCAAGTGGGCGCCATGGCGGCAAAGTCCGGTTTCAGATGTTCGCCTGCGCGCAGGTCGACCTCGATTTGTTGCAGTTCGATGCCCTTTCGCTCCAGGTACAAACTCACCCGACGCGGACTGGGCGCCCAGGTCGATGTATACAGCTTCATCCGACGATCCCTTATCCTGCTTGCAGGTTTATGCACAGCTGATCAGTTTAAAACAATTGCTGCATTGCGTCCTGGATCGACACCCGGCACTGGATAGAGGTCAGGCGATGTAAGGCTAGCTTGACAATATGTAAAGCTGGCTTTACATTAGGCTCTTGGATAACGGAGCCAACAAACATGTCAAATCTGTCTTTTTACGAAAAAAGCACATGGGGAACCCTGGTCGCACTGTTGGTGATTGGCGCCCTGTATTTCCGGTCTTCCTGGCAGCTGTGGCACCAGGAAGCCCTGGCCCCTGAGGCCGCATTTGGGCTGCTGATCGGTTACACCGTTCTGCTGATTATCGTACTGGTCGCCTACCATGTCCTGGTCGCGGTTATGTCCCGTCCGGAAGCCGAGGATGAGCGCGACCGGTTGATCCAGTGGCGCGCTGGCAACATCGGGGGACTTGTCCTGAGTTTCGGCGTATTCACCGTCATCCTGAATATCCTGATTGGCAACTGGCTGGGACAGCCGCTGTTCCTTTCTCCCGTGGGCATTGCACACGCGTTGCTGCTGGCGATGTTGATCGCCACCGTCGTGGAGATGGTGCTGAAGCTTGTTCTCTACCGGCGTGGGTTCTGACCATGCCGGTCAGAATCAGCAACTGTGTTCGCGATCTGCGCTACGAGAATGATCAGATGACTCAGCAAGCCCTCGCCGCCGCAGTCGGGGTTTCGCGCCAGACAATCATCGCGATCGAGAGCGGCCGTTATTCACCGTCACTGGAAGTGGCCCTGAAGATCGCAAGGGCCTTTGGTCGGCCGGTAGAGAAGGTGTTCGCCCTTGAATGAAGGGATCAGATCCGTCTGGCCGCCTGCCACGCCAGGCTATCTGGCCTCCTGGACGTCGTCAGCGCGATACCCGCGGCTGGAAATCAATAAGGAAAACCAATCGCCCCAGCCTCGGACCCGATAATGGTGTTTGCGGCTGATCAGCGCATCACGTCGGGGCATGTCAGGGGTTACTCTGAACGGCACTTGACGGTCATAGAGCCATCTGCTAATTTCGGGCTATTGTTTGGGTTGGGTCGAATGATCCAAGCGCCAATTTGGAAGACAACATCCAGTCAGCCAACATCATGCAAGTGGGTTTAGTCCATCAGGCCACAAGAACCAACCGTGCTGTCAATCTCAGCTTCTTGCACTGGTGTTCCACTGATTACCACTTGTCCGAGTGGTTCGACGAATAGACCCCGCTTTTCCCTATAGAGAACGGCTTGGCGCTTTTGCGTTGCGTTGAGCCGTGTTCTGGCTGCCTGCATGCAGCCTTCGTTTACTCGTGTAACAACCAATGAACAGGGAAAAGTCGATGAAATCAGTATTCACCCTTGGCGTTGCCGCCATGCTGCTTTGGGGTCAGGCCAATGCATGCCTGACTCAAGAGCAGGAACCCAACGATACGGAAAGTCAGGCCAACGGACCTATTTGTTCCGGTGTGCCGGTACAGGCCAACATGAAAAATCGAAACGACATCGATTGGTTCTTTTTCGACACTGTTGAAAAGGACGACATCCATATCAGCCTGAGTCACGGCAACAACGTCGACTTTGACTGGCGCCTGTATCAGGAAACCGGAAGCTATGTGCTTTCAGGTCAAACATCCAACAACCCCGAAACCGGCACCTTCGTAGCCGGAGATCCCGGTCGCTACTTCCTTGAGGTCGACAGCTATCGTGGACGTGGAAACTACGAGCTCACGGTCTGGTTTGCCGAAGGTGAAACAGAACCGGATCCCGACCCTACTCCCGGTGACTGTAACTATGGCCCGCGTCCGAGCAAGCCCGGATCGCTTCGGATGTATCGCGTTGGAAGCAGCGAAGACACCTGCGTCGGTCTTGATGAGCCCGCATTGCTGCTGATGGGCGGCGGCACCGATGTCGATGAAGCGTTCCAGAATCGCATCACGCCTCATATCCAGGGTGGAAACATCGTCGTGCTTCGGACTTCTGGCTCGGACGGCTACAACGACTACCTGTATGGCCTGACCGGCGCCTCATCGGTGGAAACCATGCTAGTGGATACAAGAAGCAAGGCCGATAGCGACTATGTGGATTGGGCGATTCGCACCGCCGAGTTCGTCTGGATTGCTGGCGGTGATCAATCGGACTACCTTAACCAGTGGCAGGGGACCCGTGTTCAGGATGCCATTCAATATGTTTTCAACAAGGGAGGCGTTGTTGGCGGAACGTCCGCCGGAAACCATGTGCTGAGTGAGTTCATCTATGACCCGGATGGTGTCCTGGGCGCAATCAGCGACGAAGTCGTCACGGATTTCTGCCATGAAACCATCAACATCAGCACCAGCTTCCTCAGTTTTCCCTGGTTGGCCAACACCCTCAACGATTCCCATTTCTACGAACGCAACCGCATGGGACGATCAGCCGTATTCCAGGCGCATCTCGGCGCCGATGCCAGAGTGATCGGGATTTCCGAACAGACCTCGCTGTTCATTCCGGCCAGTGGTGAAGCAATTGTCGACGGTCGCTGGGAAGTCTATATCCTGCGAGCCGACAGTCTCACCGAATACGTACAGACCACCTGTGGTGGGCCGGTCATCATCGACAATCTGCGCCGGTATCTGTTGCTCAGAGGAGACACCTACAACCTGATCGACGATACAACCAATGTTAACTTCATTCGCTTGAGTATCGACGGAACCCGGACGAACTATTACGACCCTTCCGATCCGTATTGAAGATCGGAGATGTCCTTTTGGAGGAATTGTAGGAGCAACCCTCTGGTCGCGAATCGATGTTGGGTTCGCCGCCAGAGGATCGCTTTAGCCTGAACCCGGAAACCTGTTGGGGTTGCTAAAACGGCAAGAAGCCCAGTTGTCCTGCTCAGCTCTGCTAAATCTTCTTTTCCATGATGAACTGAATCAGGCGGTCGATGCCTTGTGGGGAGATTTCGCCGCGGACGGCCATCTCCATGATCGCCAGGGACCAGGCCGAGTCGATTTCTTTGGCCTCAAGCAGGGCGCGCCGGGCGTGGGCGGCGCAGTCAGCCAGCCTCACTTGGTAGCCGTCTTGGGTGTCATCCATGACCCTGCCGAGCTCCATTTCAATTTCATGACCTCCTGCTTTCAGTCTCAACGCAACCAGTTCGTACAGGTTCGAGCCGGTCTTCGCGGCGAAGTTGGCAAGAAAATCGAGACTTGGAAGTGTTTTCTCGTTTTCGTAGCTCCAGATGGTGTTAACGGTGGTTCCCAATTCTTTGGCCGCAACACGCTGACTGCCCAGGCCGGACCTTTTGCGGTAGGCGACCAGCCTTGCGCCCAGCCCCGACTTCATGCCAACTCTCCTGAACAAATATTAGCCCTGAAAGGGTTGCATGTCAAAAATAGATAGGTTAGTCTGTTCATTCGAATTGTGATTTCTGTTTATTGTGTGACTAAATCTGCAAGTATCGCATGGCTAGTTAAGTCGCGCAGCCGGCGCTAGCAAGGACGAATGTGGAGTTTTGTCGTTTTGCCGCTGACGGAGTGAGGTGCCACGGGGGTCGCGGCCTGCTCCCAACCAGGTTGCGCCAACGTAAAATTGCACGCAACCCAGCTTGATTCGGGGCGTCACAAGGAAAGGGTAGAGGCTGAGGATCCTTCTTGGGAGCAGCCGCCCTAGGAGGGAATGATCATGCAATGCAAAATAGATCCGGGCCAAAAAAAGACTTCGATTGGACAGACGTGCCGACACCGGCGCGTCAACGATACTAATGATGCGGGGGCGGGCAACGAAACGGGCAGACAGTCAGGAGTGACTCCTGACTGTCTCTGCCCTGATCAGGCGGAAGTCGGGTTGTGCAGGCCACACCCCTGCGCCGACAACTACGGTGGAACATATCGCAGTGGCACGGGGTGAGTGACCGTGAAAGGTGACTAAAAAGCTCCCAGCGCCGTTCAGCTGCAGCTTTCAGGCGAAAGCTGGAAAGGCGAATTGATCAAGGAATCGTATTCGTCCAGACCAGCCGCTCGTTGGCCGTGCTGTAGGCATAGCCTGGCGCCGGGCCACCAGACACCACATGAATCACCTCATCAATGACCGCAGCGCCCAGTCCGTGGCGAGGGGTTGGCATTGGCGGCAGGATCTCCCATTTTTCCGAGGATGGATCATAGGCCTCGGCATCATCGAATGTACGCACCGGAGCGGTGAAGGTTTCACCGCCAAACACGTAGATTCGCCCGTGCCGCTCAACCACCGCCACACCGCTTCGACCGGTCGGAAGCGATGGCCCATCAGACCAGTTATCGTCGGTTGGATCGTAAATCTCGTGGGTCGTCAATTCGAATTCGCGCCCGACGCGACCGGCCAGAACGTGAATACGCCCATCAACCACTGCAGCACCATGATGATTGCGCGCCGTGGGCATCGGCTCCCGGCGTGTCCAGGTGTCAGTGGCCGGATCGTAGACTTCGTGGGTGCCAACCGAGCGGTCATCGCCAGCAGCCGGATTGTCATGCTCGTGAACATGATCCTTGTCCATCACCGTTCCTCCAATGGTATGGATCAGGCCATCGACCACGGCAATGGCGATCGAACCGCGCGGCGTCGGCATGGAGTCACCCTCACTCCATTTGCCGGAAGCTATGTCGTAGATTCGAACCGCACCGGTTGGATCAAACGTGTTTCGCGCGTAACCGCCGATCAGGTAAATCCGACCGTCCACATAAGCCAGACCGGTGTGATGGACACCTTCGGGAATTGGGCCGAGATCTTGCCACTGATCGGTCGATGGATCATAGGCATACATTGCCTCCCCCACGGGCGGGCGACCGCGCTCATCCCGCTCTCCATCAATGAATCCCCCCAGAAAATAGACCAGACGCCCGTCTGTCACGGCCGCCCCCTCGGTTCGGGCCTCGGGAACAGGGGCAGCACGCTGCCACACCGGATCGGTGCTCAATGCCATTCCCGGAACAGCCAGACAGGCCATCGTCAGAACAAACCACAGGCGCTTCATCATCGCACTCTCCTATCACTTTGTAACAATGTACTGTACTACTACTTCCTGTACTTCTTCTGGCCCAGACCGATGACCGATGGTGCTTGATCGCCACTTCATCGACGATTTGCTGGCCCTCAACCTGCCCATTCAGATGTGATGCGCTTGACGAAAAAACAAATATATAGTCGCGACCACTACTGTCCGGTTAAAGTTGACCAGTATGCCTAAAAGGATAATTTGATCAGCATGTTACGTGTGTTTTTGGGTGGTGTCGACTTGAACGCCGATTTCTGCCATCTTTCGGAGCCCTGCTCCGGAGATGGCCGTCGT
>JBGTLI010000211.1:0-13689 GCA_041744195.1 Wenzhouxiangella sp.
CGAAGAATTGATGCCGATTGCCAACCCGGCCAATGAAGCCGAACAGTTCAAGGTGTTGGAGGTGTGGGGATTCATTTACCGCGGCCAGTACCGGATGCGGCTGACCTACTACCCGATGGATGGCGCTTGCGTCCTGATGGGGCAGGAAATCCTTGAGTACGCCAGTTTGAGCGCAGAGGCGAGCGGCAATGGCGCTGGCGACATCAAAATGTAGCCGGCCGGGTCGGGGCATCCATTCGCTCGACGGTCCGGGCTTCTTGAACGGCTGCGCGACTTGACAGCCGCCAGCACAGACCGGAGACTGACCTGATGGGATGGGTCGCAAGAAAGTTTGACAACCTGGGCAGCGCCTTCAGTGGTGGAGCCGGTGGTATGGGTCTGTCCCAGGGGCCGGCCTTTACTCACGCCTACCTGCAGCGGCTGGGAGGACATATCGATGAAGCTCGTCGCACGCTGGCCCTTGTTGAACGTGGCGACCTGTTGCCTCGTCTTGGGGCCGTTGAGCGGCAGGAAGCGGTCGCCGAGTTCTCCGGTCGGGTCCAGGAACTGGAACAGGCTTATGCGGCAATCGCCAATGCTTCACCGATGATGCAGCCGTTGGTCATGCTTCAGCATTCTGACAGTGATATCGCACGCCGCGCCTGGGAAACCTTTTCCCCGGCCATACCGGTAGACGCGGCTTCGCTGGTCTATACCGGTATTGGGGTGGTCCTAGCGCTGCTGATCTACGAACTGGTGAAGTCGCCGGCCGGCCTGTTCCACCGCAAAAAGCCCGAGCAGCGGGCCCGAGGCTGATTGCTTGCCTACTCTTCTCGCCATACTGGACGGCAAGGTCAGCAAACCGCAGCTTGCGGTAACATGGACACAAGGCGTGGCGGTTGCGCTCATCCCTTCGAGACAGGAGTGCGAAAATGGACAATTCAGCAAAACCCAATGATCATGATGGTCTGCCAACACGGTCGAAGGTCAAACTCGTCAGCGGCATCGTGCTGGTTGTGCTGGCGTTAATCGTCGCGATGCAGAATACCCGCGCCGTGGAAACACGCTTTCTCAACTTCACCTTCGTCATGCCCCAGGCCGGGTTGCTGGCTTTGACCCTGTTGATCGGTATCTTAATCGGCATTCTTTTTTCTCTGGTGCTGTTGCGCCGCCGGTCGGCCAAGTCAGGCGGGCATTGATCTGACATTCCGCCATGGTCGAATGACGCCTTCCTGCGCGCTCGAGGCAATCAATTCCCCGGCACGCGTATAGAACTCGCCGCGGTTGAAGCCGCGTCCGCCATGGGAGCTGGGACTGTCGCAGGCATACAGCAGCCAGTCGTCGACCCGAAAGGGTCGGTGGAACCACAGCGCGTGGTCCAGGCTGGCCATCTGAACGCTCTTGTTGGTGAAGTTGAGGTCATGGGGCAGGGTGGCGGTACCCAGTAACTCGTAGTCGGATACATACGTCAGCAGGTTGCGATGCAGCTCGGGGTCGTCCGGCAGACGGCTCCAGGCTCGCATCCAGATATGCTTGCGCGGCGGGCGGGGGCCGGGGTCGATAAATTTTGGGGGTTCAACCGGGCGAAATTCAAACGGCGGCTCGTGCCTGAGCAAGCGGTGCATTTTCTCCGGCACCTTGTCGAGTATGGAGCGCTGGATATCAATGCTGCGGGTCAGCCCTTCCGGGCCGGGCACATCCGGCATGGCGGACTGATGCGTGTAGCCTTCTTCATCGGCATGAAATGAAGCGGCCAGATTCAGAATTGGCTTGCCATGCTGGATGGCGACGACGCGACGATTGGCATAGCTGCGGCCATCGCGCGAGCACTCGACCTGATAGATCACGGGCAGGTTGAAGTCACCCGGGCGCAGAAAATATGCGTGCAGGGAATGCGGGGTGCGACCCGCGACCGTCTTGTGCGCCGCTGAAAGCGCCTGGCCAAGTATCTGTCCACCGAAAACCTGGGGTGCGCCTATATCGCGGCTTTCACCGCGAAACAGGTTGTCGTCCAGTCGTTCCAGTTTCAGCAGGTCGACCACATCTTGCAGGGTGGCATTCACGGCGTCTCGAGCAATTTCGGATGAACCGGCATGGTACTTCAGGTTCGATTATGTTTGGGCAATGAAAAGCGCCCCGGAGTCCGGGGCGCTTTGATACTGCTCGTGTATTGAACCTTGACGATCAGGGTGTGTTCAGCCACAAATCATAACTGCCACTGCCGGAGAACGACAGAACCCGCCAGTAGTAGAATCCGGCGGTGCCGTTATATTGAATATGCTCGCTGCTGTCCGGCGTCGTCGCCTGGGCAACCCGCTGCCAGCTTGAGCCATTCCAGCGATACAGTTCGAGATCGAAGTCGGCGTTCGCCGGGCCTTCAAGCCAGCCACGGTGCGTACCGGCGCCAGCCTGGTACCAGGTGCCATTGGGCTGGACCTGAGAGTTGCCAGCGCCAGTCAGTGAGCCGCTGTATTGGGTGCAGTTGCTACACGGTGCGCTGGACGGTTCGGCAAAGCTACCGACCAAAGTGACGCCGGAATAGGCCTGATAACCACGGATCATGACATGCCAGGTGCCACCCTGAGGACTGGCGAAGGTGCAGGTTTCATTGTTCCCGTTACGGAACGGGCGGCAATCATACGTGGATGTTGTTGGCGGTGCGCCACGGCGAACGTACAGATCTGCATCGCCGGTGCCGCCACTGATCTGGAAGACCAGATCGGTCGCCCCAGCCGGAACTTCCATGGTGAAAAAGACTTCCGACCCGGTTGCTCCGGCCAGACCAGTCACGGCTTCACCATTGACCAGTTCGTTGCTGCTGCTGGGCTCATCAAAGCTGCCGACCAGCGTCACACCCGAGTAGGCCTGGTAACCGCGGATCATGACATGCCATGTGCCGGCCTGAGGACTGGCAAAGGAGCAGGTCTCATTGTTGCCGTTCAGGAAGGGGCGACAGTCATAGGTCGATGTGGTCGGTTCGGAGCCAAAGCGGACATAGAGATCCGCGTCACCCGTACCGCCACTCATCTGGAAGACCAGATTTTCAGCGCCAGCAGGCACTTCCATGGTGAAGAAGGTTTCCGAACCCTGTGCACCCGACAGGCTGCTTACGGCAACGCCATTGTCCAGCTCACCGGCATCCGGGTCCGGATCAGGGTCGCCGCCGCCAGCGCCAAAGCGCGAGTAGGCCAGGAGGTTTGGCGATCCATTCAGGCCGCTGACCTTGCCTGTGCTGCCATTGTTGAGCACGGCGCTTTCGACCTGGGCCGGGCTGGCAGTGGGATTGCCGGCCAGAAACAGGGCGGCGACACCGGCCACATGCGGGGCGGCCATGGAGGTGCCGCTGATCGTATTGGTGGCCGAATTGCTGGTGTGCCATGCCGAGGTGATCGACGAGCCCGGCGCAAAGATATTCACGCAGCTGCCCCAGTTGGAGAAGTTTGAGCGGGCATCGCTGCTGGTGGTGGAACCAACCGTGATGGCATTGGGTGAACGCGCCGGCGAAACATTGCAGGCGTTCTGGTTCTCGTTGCCGGCGGCAACCACGACGGTGACTCCGGCGTTTCGCATGTTGGTCACGGCATTGTCGGTTGCCGTTGAAGCGCCACCACCCAGGCTCATGTTGGCAACTGCGGGCTTGATGTGGTTGGCGGCGACCCAGTCCATACCGGCGATGACGCCGGAGTTGGTGCCGGAGCCCTGGCAGTTGAGGACTCGCACGGGCACGATCCGCGCGGCCTTGGCGACGCCCCAGGTGGCTCCGGCGACGGTGCCAGCAACATGTGTTCCATGGCCATTGCAATCATCGGAGCCCCTGCCATCGTTGATTGCGGTGAATCCGCTGACAACCCGATTGCCAAAATCGTTGTGGCTCGGGCGCACGCCGGTATCAACAATATAGGTATACACGTTCGACGCCGTGGTGTCGTAGGTGTAGGTGCCGTTAAGCGGACGATCACGCTGGTCGATTCGATCCAGGCCCCAGGTCGCGTTCGGCTGCGTGGTCTGCGACAGGGTGACAATACCGTCTTCCTCGACGAAAGCCACACGCTCATCCGTCAGCAGGCGCACCAGCGCCCGGTCGTCGGCCTGTACGACAAAGCCTTTGAGCGCGTGGGTGAATGAGCGCTCGACCCGCATACCGTGGCTTCGAGCCATGGCGCGGGCTACATTGTCCACCGAGGGCGTATTCGATCGAGCTTCATTGGCAAGCCGGGCCGCATCGTCTTTCAGAACGACGATGTATTGACCCTGAATCGGGTTCTGGGCATGCCGGAATTCGGCCTGACTGTTGTTCTTGCTGGTGGGGGTTTTGGAACCGTTCTCTGCGACGGCGTAATTTGAAACAGCGAGGATCGCTGCGGCACAAAGGCCTGTGGAAATAGTCTTCCAGGACATCAAGTTGTTCTCCCGTATGATCTTTGGATCAGTTAATCCCCTTGATCATGTTGTGTTGACCAAGCCTGTAGATCAGGCTTAAACCAGTCGATTTGGTGTACTGGATGCCTTCTTGTATTCCTCGTCACCGGTCCCTTCTGATGACATATTTCGAGGAATTTCCCTTCGACTTTCCTAGGACAGTTTCAAATCGACCCGGGGTTTATACCCATAACCGGAAAGGAAATTCCAGTGTAACTATTAAAAAAGTTACCTTTTTGTGACGCGCATCACGTTGTTTTATCTACGATAAGGGCTGTTAGGTCGTTGGGAGGTGGAGCGAAGGGTGCTTTTCGAAACAAGATGGCGACCCTTGCCAGCCCGACCCCAGCACCCGTTTTTTCCGCTGCCGCTGCTCCCTTCCGGGCCTGACGGGGTTAACGAAAAAGACAGTGTGGGAAGACCAGCAAGGACCGCCACTGGCATTATCCCAGAGTATCTCGGGTTGTGGCAACCGGCCTGCGGTCTTTTTGGATGATCGTGTACACTGAGTTTTCGGCAGGCCGATCTTCGGCCAGCTTTCTCTGATCTCATCATCAAGGGTTGGTTTTCGTGAGTTATCAAGTTCTTGCAAGAAAATGGCGGCCGCGCAATTTCGCTGAGCTGGTCGGCCAGTCCCACGTTGTGAAGGTGCTGAGCAATTCCCTGGCCCAGGGCCGGGTTCATCATGCCTTTCTGTTTACTGGCACGCGCGGCGTCGGAAAAACCACCATTGCCCGCATTCTGGCCAAGTCGCTGAACTGCCTGGAAGGGGTCACTGCCGAGCCGTGCGGCGTGTGCGAGCATTGCGTTGCCATCGACGAGGGTCGGTTTGTCGATTTGCTCGAGATTGATGCGGCTTCGAGAACCAAGGTTGATGATACCCGCGAGATTCTGGATAACGTGCAGTACGCACCGGCCCGCGGCCGCTTCAAGGTCTACCTGATTGATGAGGTGCACATGTTGTCCACCCACAGCTTCAACGCCCTGCTCAAAACCCTGGAGGAGCCGCCGGATCACGTGAAGTTCGTGCTGGCGACCACCGACCCGCAGAAAATCCCGGTCACTATTCTGTCGCGCTGTCTTCAGTTCAACCTGCGCCGCCTATCGCCCGACCAGGTTGGTGATCAGATCAAGCGCATTCTTGAAGCCGAGGGCCTGGAATCGGAACCCGGGGCCATTGCGCTGCTTGGTCGCGCGGCCGACGGCAGCATGCGCGATGGGCTGAGCCTGCTTGATCAGGCACTTGCCAGCGGCACCAAGCTACTGGAAACGGAAGTTCGCGACATGTTGGGAAGTGTTGAACAGCGCCATGTCCATGAGCTGATTGAAGCCCTGGCAGCAAAAGACGCCGGGCGGGCAATCGCCGTCATCGGTGAGGTATTCGCCCAGGCACGCGACATGGGGCAGTTGTTGCTTGACCTGGCCGAGGGCTTGCACCGGATTGCGTTGATCCAGAAACTGCCGGACTACAAAGATGATTCGCGCTCTGACTGGGAAACGCTGCTGGCACTGGCCGAGAGTCTGGATCCGGAGGATTTGCAGCTCTACTATCAGATTGCCATTACCGGACGCCGTGACCTGGAGCTGGCGCCCAGTGCGCGCAGCGGCTGCGAGATGACGCTGCTGCGAATGCTGGCGTTTGAGCCTGCAAACGGCGGCAGCGATCGCGCTCAAGGTGCCGATAGCAAAAAGTCGGATGGACAAAAAAACACCGCCGCGACTGTTGCACCGTCGGCGGCCTCGTCAATCGAAAAACAGCGACCCGCGACGCGGCATCCGGCTTCTGAGACCGGGACCGGCTGGCGCGCGGATCATAATCTGAACGCCGGTAATTGGGCCAAGTTGCTCAGAAGGCTGGAGCTCAACGGGTCGGTACGCATGGTTGCCGGACTGCTGCTTGTGCAGGAGGTGAACGAACCCCAGATTACCTTCAAGGCTGGGCCAGATGACTTGATGCTGGTGACCGATCGATTCCGGCAAGCGCTGCAGAAGGCGTTGGAAAATTATCTGGGTGGCCCGGTTCGGCTTTCCATCAAGGCCAGTGACAACACCAATCTGGCGACGCCGGCAAAGCTGGAGCAGAGCCGGGTCGAGCGCAGTCAGGCGGAGGCCGAGGCGGCCATCGACAACGACCCCCTGGTCGATAAGCTGTGCAAGCGCTTCGACGCCGAAGTGTTGCGCGAATCGATCAGACCAACCGAATCACGGAGCCATTGAATGATGAAAGGCAACATCGCCCAGCTGATGCAGCAGGCACAGAAAGTCCAGGAAAACCTGAAAAAAGCGCAGGAGGAACTGGCCAGGATCGAAGTGACAGGTCAGGCGGCCGGAGGGTTGGTGGAAGTCGTGATGAGCGGTCGCCACGAGGTTCGTCGGGTCAGCATCGATCCCGAGGTGGCCGATGATCGGGAAATGATTGAAGACCTGGTTGCCGCAGCGTTCAATGACGCGGTCAACCGTGTTCAGAAAACCAGCCAGGAGAAGATGAGTGGTCTGACCGGGGGGCTGCCCCTGCCGCCCGGATTCACCCTGCCTTAAGCCACGACGGCGCTCCAAGAGCCGTGGCTGCGGATCCTTTCGACGAACTCCTTGAGGCGCTGCGCTGCCTGCCGGGGGTCGGCGTACGCAGTGCCCAGCGCATGGCGCTCCAGTTGCTTGAACGCGATCGGGATGGCGGGCGTCGTCTGGCTCGCGCGCTGGAGACGGCCGTGCGCGACATTCGCCGCTGCAGTCTGTGTCGCAACTTCACGGCCGATGATGTTTGCCGGATTTGTCGCAACGAGCAACGCAGTTCCGGTGTGTTATGTGTGGTCGAAAGCCCGGCCGATGTGCTGGCTATTGAAGGGGCAACAGGTTTTCAGGGGCGCTATTTCGTCTTGCTGGGCCGCCTGTCGCCACTGGACGGCATCGGCCCTGACGACCTTGGCCTGGACCTGCTCGAACAGCGCCTGGATCGCGAGGACGTGACCGAGATCATCATCGCCACCAATACCACAGTGGAGGGCGAGGCTACCGCCTACTACCTTCAGGAAATGGCCGCCCGTCATTCGGTCAAGGTCTCACGATTGGCGCAGGGTGTTCCGCTTGGTGGGGAATTGGAGCACACGGATCGATCGACCCTGGCGCATGCATTCAGTTCAAGGCGGCCGATGTAGGGGCGGGGGAAAGGGGAAATCGAAAAAAGGGCCGCCCTGGGGGGGCGGCCCTTTTTGCATTACGGTTGCTTTACTCACTGGGGCTGATGGTGATGCGGTCACGGTTGCGGTCGACGGTGCGCAGGCCGATGCCGCGAACATTGACCAGTTCGTCGATGTGCTCAAAGCCGCCATTCTGCTCGCGATAGGCGACGATGGCTTCAGCCTTGGCTTCACCGACGCCGTGCAGCCTTTCAGCAAGTTGTTCGACGGTGGCCGTGTTCAGATCAATTGGCTGCATGTCGGCCAGGCTCAGGCCAGTCAGGCTCAGGGCGAGGAAGAGGGCGGCGATGATGTTTTTCGTCATGTTCATGGTGATTCTCCTGGTTTGAAAAGTGATGTTTCTGGTTTGCGCCGGACGCTGCGTCCAACGTTGGGCACAGTTTAGAAACCCGCGCTGATTTCGAAATCAGGAGATATTCCCGTCGGTGGGTAGGAAATTGACCCGGAAAACCAGAGGAAAAGGCATTCTCAGGTTTTGAGAAAACTTCATGATTCAATAGGCTTCAATAACTTGAAACCTGATTGGAGGTACACATGAAAGCCGATATCAGCAGCCGGGAATTCCGTGATCAAATCGTCGGCAAGCGGATAAGTGGGGTGATTGCCAGGCCGGGACGGGCCGGCCAGCCGCCGGTCATATTGATGATGACCTTTGACGATGGCAGCGTGGCCGAGTTTGTTTCGCCCCGTAGTGATCAGGTTTTGCGCAGGTCGTTTGGCAAGTTCTTTCGTAGCAGCCAACCGGAACTGACCCAGTTGCCCCTTATGGGGCTGGTAGCGAATGTTCAAGGCGGGTAATGACTTACAAAACGTGATTTAAATCACAAAAAACAAACACTTTCGAGATGCCAAAAGCTTATCCACAAAGCCTGTGGATAAGCTTGTGCGCAGTTGAGGGCCGACCGGTTGGCGCATGGCCATCAGGCGGATTGGATAAAATTTATACACTTTTATTACACTAATTAAAACAACAGGTTAGATGAATTTTTTTGACGGTTGAGTCAAATTTTTAGTGAGGTGAGAATGCCAAACGGGAATCAGGCAGTTGTGTATAACAACCCAATGCAAAAGATGAGATTGTGACTCTAAGTTATTGAAAGTTGATTTTTGAGCCAGAAATGAGGCCGAGTTCCATTGGCCATTGCGCCAGTTGCTCCAGCAATGGCAGTTTATCGGGGTGTTTGCTCATCAATTCCGCGACCAGCGCCTGGTATTCGTCCCATCTGATTGAGGCCAGATCAGGGTCGCTCATCAGACGTCGACGGCAGTCCCGCTGCCAACGCTCGTTCTCGGCATGGTCCAGGCTGTCCGGAAACAGTCGGGCGCGGTAACGAAAGAGCAGCGTATTGAGTCGTTCATCAGTGAAGGGGGTTCCCAGTCGGCTCAGGTCCGATTCACCCAGTTCCCGAAGCCGCGGATAGATCTGTTGATCACTTCGCGGTACAAAGCCGTCGTACAGGGCAAGCTCGGGGTCGACTGGCCCGCTGCCGTAGCTTGCGGCGTTATTGAACAAGGCGCTGAGCCGATCGGCAAACTCCCTCTGATCGTGCAAGGCGGCGACATGGGCAGCGAGGGCATTGGGGTTGATAGCCAAACGCGCTGATGCGGCCCGATCCAGGGTCGACAGGGGCGAAAGCATGGGGCAGCGGTTTGCACGAACCAGTTTGACCGGCAATCGTTCGACCCCCGGGGGCAATTCACTGGCGTTGGTCCACATGCGATCAATAAGTTCTTCCTGTTCCAGGTCGAAAAACGGGGTTGGATCAATGTTCAGATTCCAGACAATCCACTGACCGGCGAAGGTCGGATGAGGTGCAACAGGAAGCACTGGCGCGGTGCACAACTGGCTGGCCGGAAAACGGGCCGAAGTGTGCAACAAGGCTTCGCGTTTTTGCAGCATGGCTGCGACAACGTGTTTGTGACGCAGGCTCAGCGCCCAGTCCCACAGTCGTGGTTGTCGGGCGCGCAGCAGGCGTGCCAGGGCAATGGTCGCCTCGACGTCGGCCAGGGCATCGTGCGCCCGGCTGTTGTCGATGCCGTTTGCCTCTGCCAGGTGCTCAAGGCGGAAGCTCGGTGTCCCGTCCTGGCGGTCCGGCCAATTGATCCCGTCCGGGCGCAAGGCGCGAGCCATGCGCAGCAAGTCGATCAAGTCGAAGCGTGAGTTGCCATTGGCGTATTCGCGCGAATAGGGGTCGAAAAAGTTTCGCCAGAACAGGTGGCGAGTGACTTCGTCATCGAAGCGGAAATTATTGAATCCGACAGTGCAGGTGTCGGGGCGACTCATTTCCTCGTGGATCCGGGCGGCAAAGGCGTTTTCCGGCACGCCACGTTCCCGGGCCAACTGCGGGCTGATGCCTGTGATCAGGCAGGCCATTGGGTGTGGCAGCATGTCACGCGCTGGCTGGCAGTAAATTACGATCGGCTCTTCGACGGGTTCAAGCAACTCATTGGTGCGAATCGCCGCGAACTGAGCCGGACGGTCTCGACGGGGGTCGGCGCCGAAGGTCTCGAAATCGTGCCAGAGAAAACTGGGTGTCGTCATGGGTGGCCATTGTAGCGCCACAGTGGGGAACCCGCACAGAACTGACCGGTCTGATCAGCGCATTTCACGGTTTGGCTGGGGGATAACTGGCATGATAATCGGCATACTGTCGTCCGTAAGCAAAATGTTGGAAATTGCACGGGTATATTCTCATTTCGATTCAAACAGGTAAAAGGCAATGACAGAAAAAGCAACGTTTGGTGCGGGTTGTTTCTGGGGTGTTGAAGTCCGGTTTCGGGAACTTGATGGGGTAACCGACGCGGCCACAGGCTACATGGGCGGTCACGTGGCTTCTCCGACCTATGAACAGGTCTGCCGTGACGATACCGGCCATGCTGAAGTGGTGGAGGTCGAGTTCGACCCGGCCCGCATCAGTTATGAAACGCTGGTTCGGGAGTTCTTCGGCCTTCACGATCCCACTCAAGTTGATCGCCAGGGACCGGACCGTGGACGCCAGTATCGCTCGGTGATTTTTTGCCATGATGATAATCAGCGCGCAACCGCCGAGCGGCTGCGCGATGAACTGGATCAATCAGGACGCTTTTCGCGGCCCATCGCCACCACGATTGATCCGGCGACCACGTTCTGGCGAGCCGAGGACTACCATCAGCAGTATCTGGCCCGCCGTGGCGGCACGTGTGCGATCTGACTTATCGGCGACCCCGGCGACCACCCAGTGCTCCGACAATCAGGAGCAGCACGACGGCGCCACAAATCGCCATGACCATTTGACCGAGCAGGCCGGCAACACCGATGCCCAGCGCGCCGAAAAGCCAGGCCCCGATCAGGGCGCCAATGATGCCGACGACTATGTTGATCAGAATGCCGTTGCCGCGGCCCTTGACCAGCAGGCTGGCAATCCAGCCAGCGACGCCGCCGACAAGCAATATGATTAGAAGTTGTTCAAGTGACATGGATGGGTCCCTCATGGATGCTGCAGTGGGTGATACGCCGTGGCAAGACGCCACGACCGCATGAGTATAGGCGCTTTGAACGGCTTCCCCCGTTTATGTCTCATCCGCCATGGCCAGGCCAGCCTGGGCACGGAGGATTATGATCGATTGTCCGGGCTGGGGCAGCGCCAGGGGATCGCGCTGGGTGAACGGATTGTGGCTAATTACACTGATCCGTTCCAGGTCTGGAGTGGCACCTTGAAGCGCCATCGCCAGACCCTGGAGCGAGTGGCGCCGAACCGGGCCGGGATCGTTGATGCCGCACTCAATGAGTACATGGTGGACCACCTGGTGCGAAGCGCTGTGGCGCAGGCCGATACATTGAAGCTGACCTTGCCTGGCGATGAAGCCTTTGCGGATCCGAAAGCCTATCTGGACACCTTTCTGGCCTGGTTTCCCGCAGTGCTGAGCTTCTGGCAGAGCGATGCCCTGGCTTGTGAACAAAACGGACTGTGGGGTGATTTTCATCGCCGGGTGCTATCTCCCGTCGAACGCTGGAAGCAGCAACTCGGGACGGGCAGCAGCGCTGTCGTCATTACCTCGGCCGGTGTGATCAGCACCATTGCGGCCGAACTGCTGGGCGAGGATCTGGCGTGGCAGCGCGAACTCAACATCAGCCTATATAATGCATCAGTCACTGAACTGGTTCAGGACGAGGGCGGCAAGTGGCGGATGATCCGGGTCAATTGTGTGGATCATCTGAACTTGGCCTCAAGAACATTGGCCTGAACGGCCTGCGACTTACAATCAACGAACAATCCGGGAACGAATTTTTCAATGACCAGGCCCGTCATCATCATCACCGGCTCCAGCCGAGGTATTGGCCGGGCAACGGCCCAGTCTCTGGCCGCACGCGGTTTCGCGGTTGTCGTATCCAGCCGCAACCTGGCAAGCTGCGAGGCTGTTGCTCAAACCATCCGTGCAAACGGCGGCGATGCTGTTGCCGTTGCCTGTCACATCGGTCACGAAGATCAGTTGGCGGCATTGGTGGACAAGACGGTCGAACACTACGGGAGGCTTGACGGCGTGGTGATGAACGCGGCCAGCAACCCGGTCTACGGGCCATCGGATCAGGTTGACCAGAAAGCCTTTGACCTGATCATGCGCAACAATGTTTTTGGCGCCATGCGCTTGGCCCACCTTGCCCGACCGCATCTGAAGGAAGCGCCGGATGCGGCCATCGTACTGGTGTCCTCGATCGCCGGCCAGTTGGGCAACCGCTTTATCGGCGTCTATGGCATGTCCAAGGCCGCTGAAGACCAGTTGGTGCGTAACCTGGCGCTGGAGTTGGGCCCGGAGGGCATTCGCGTCAATGCCGTCGCACCCGGCCTGGTCAAGACCGATTTTGCTCAGGCTCTGCTGGACGATGAGCGCATGGTGCGGTATTTTGAATCAACCACGCCGTTGAGAAGGCTGGCCGAGCCCGACGATATTGCCCGCGTTATTGCGTTTCTGGTCGGGCCGGATTCAGCTTGGCTGTCGGGGCAGGTGATCACGGCTGACGGCGGTCTTTCTGTGACCGGAGGGTTCTAAGCGTGACAAGGGTAATACTGATCGGGCTTGCCATGCTGGGGTTGTCCTGGAGCATGGGCGCGGTTGCGCAGATTTATACCTACGTCGATGAAAACGGTTTGACTGTCTATACCAATGTCAAACCTGAACCAAATCGTTACCGGGTTGAAAATATTGGCTGCTACGGCACTTGTCGCCAAGGGGTGGACTGGGATCTCACGCCGCTGAGAAATGGCGAATTTGCCGAGGAAATTCAGGCTGCGAGCGAGATTTTCGGTGTTGATGCCGCCTTGATCCGGGCGATTATGCATGCTGAATCCTGGTTCCAGCCCGAAGCCGTCTCGCACGCGGGCGCACAGGGGCTGATGCAGCTGATGCCGGCCACCCAGAAACGTTTCGGTGTCGCCAACGCTTTTGATCCCCTGGATAACATCACCGCTGGCGCCGCCTACCTGGCCTGGCTGCTCAATGAGTTCAACAATGATCTGACCCACGCTATCGCCGCCTACAATGCCGGTGAAAACGCCGTCAAACGCCACGCTGGCGTGCCGCCGTTCGCGGAGACGCGCGAGTACGTCAGGCGGGTCAATATTCTGTTGCAGCGATACAGGCAGTAGTTGGGAAGGGGAAGAGGGAAGACGGGAGAGGGAAAAGAAAAAGGCATTAACCACAGAGGCACAGAGAACGCAGAGAAAAAATGAATGTGTCCATCTTTTCTCTGTGACCTCTGTGCCTCTGTGGTGAGCTTTTCTTTCCCGAACGTGTCAGTCGGGATTCGAAATTCTCAGGCGTTCATGCCCTTCAAGTGCTGATTCAGGCGCGACTTGTGTCGTGCAGCCTTGTTGGCGTGCATAATGCCCTGGGACACGGAACGGTCAATGGCTGGAACCGCGGCCTTGTAGGCTTCATCAGCGGCAGGCTTGTCACCGGCTGCAATGGCGTTGAGCACTTTCTTGATCTTGGTGCGAACGTGGGACCGCAGCGAAGCGTTGTGCTGACGATGCCGTTCGGCCTGGCGAGCCCGTTTGCGGGCAGAGACGCTATTGGCCACGTATTACTCCTGGATTTAGGTGTGGAAAATTAAGCA
>JBGTLI010000212.1:0-4044 GCA_041744195.1 Wenzhouxiangella sp.
TGTCGAAATGGTCATGCCAGGCGACAACATCCAGATGCAGGTTGAACTGATCGCGCCGATCGCGATGGAAGAAGGCCTGCGTTTTGCAATTCGCGAAGGTGGCCGTACCGTCGGCGCCGGCGTGGTGGCAAAAATTCACGCATAAAGGAATTTCGAGATTCGAGGAGCAGGTTGAAGCTGATTCATTAGCTCATGGGCCGGGGCGGATTTGCCCGCGGCCCGAACCTGAAAACCGGAACTTGAAATCGTTTTTTACAGGCGAGTAGCTCAACTGGCAGAGCAGCGGTCTCCAAAACCGCAGGTTGGGGGTTCGAGTCCCTCCTCGCCTGCCACCGATTTAAGGTGACTAAAGTAGATATGGCAGCCGAAAAGACATCACCACGCGACAATATGCTGTGGGCCGTTGGCCTGTTGATCCTGCTGACCGGCATTGTCGGGTTTTTCCACTTCGCCGGCGACGTCATGTTGCTTGTTCGCGTCATCGGCCTGCTGGTGGCCCTCGGTGTTGCCTTGGCCGTGGTTGGCCAGACCGTTCGCGGCCGGATGATGTTCTCGTTCCTGCGCGAAGCGGACGTCGAGCGACGCAAGGTGGTCTGGCCGTCCTGGCCGGAAACCTTCCAGACAACGCTGATGGTACTGGTAGTCACAGTCATCGTTGCCATTTTGCTGTTCATCATGGATAGTTTGTTCGGCTTTATCGTGCGGCGCCTGATTGGTGCGGCCGGGGGCAATTGATGGCCAAACAGTGGTACGTCGTTCACGCCTACTCCGGATTTGAAAAGTCGGTCAAGCGCTCACTGGAAGAGCGTATTCGCCGCGCCGAAATGGAAGATCAGTTCGGTGAAATTCTTGTTCCCACCGAGGAAGTGGTGGAAATGAAGAAAGGCGTCAAACGCCGTAGTGAGCGCAAGTTCTTCCCGGGCTACGTGCTGGTTGAAATGGAAATGAACGATGACACCTGGCACCTGGTCAAAGATGTTCCCAAGGTGATGGGCTTTATCGGTGGGCGTCAGGATCGCCCGGCGCCGATTACCCAGCGTGAAGCTGACGTCATCCTGCAGCGCGTGGCCGAAGGTGTTGACAAGCCGCGGCCCAAGGTGTTGTTTGAATCTGGCGAGATGGTTCGGGTGACGGATGGCCCGTTCAACGATTTCAGTGGTGTGGTCGAAGAGATCAACTACGAAAAAAGCCGGTTGCGTGTGGCCGTATCGATTTTCGGTCGCTCAACACCGGTTGAGCTCGACTTCCAGCAGGTCGAAAAACTGTAATTCATTGAGGTAATCCCGGCAATAGCCAGGCATACCCTCACCAGCCCTGACGGGGAGCCGCGAGAGACATACTCCGGCGCCTGGACCCGAGGAGATCAAGAGTAATGGCTAAGAAAGTAAAAAGCTACATCAAATTGCAGGTGCCTGCCGGTCAGGCCAACCCCAGTCCGCCCGTCGGGCCGGCGCTGGGCCAGCATGGTGTCAACATCATGGAGTTCTGCAAGTCGTTCAACGCCTCGACCCAGTCGCTGGAAGCCGGCATGCCGATTCCGGTGATTATCACTGTGTACAGCGATCGCAGCTTCACGTTTGTCACCAAAACGCCGCCGGCCGCGGTTCTGCTGCTCAAAGCGGCAAAACTGAAGAAGGGCAGTGGTGAGCCGAACACCCGCAAGGTTGGCACTGTCACCCGAGACCAGCTCGAAGAGATTGCGAAACTCAAGGAGCCTGATCTGACGGCTGCCAGTATTGATGCCGCGGTGCGCACCATCGCCGGCAGTGCCCGCAGTATGGGCTTGAATGTGGAAGGAGTCGAATAATGGCCAGGAGCAAACGAGTACGCGCCATGCGCGATCAGATCGAGGCCGGCAAGTCCTATGCGCTCGACGAGGCTCTGGATCTTCTGAAGTCCATGAGCAAGCTCAAATTCACCGAGAGCGTTGACGTTGCCATTCGCCTCGGCGTTGACCCGCGCAAGTCGGACCAGGTGGTTCGTGGCGCTGTGGTCATGCCCAATGGCACCGGCAAAAGCGTTCGCGTTGCCGTTTTTGCCCAAGGTGAGAATGCCGAAAAGGCCAAGGCCGCTGGCGCCGACATCGTCGGTTTCGACGATCTGGCCGAAAGCATCAAGGGCGGGACGATCGATTTCGACGTCTGTATCGCCACGCCGGACGCCATGCGCGTCGTCGGCCGGCTCGGCACGGTTCTGGGCCCACGCGGCCTGATGCCGAACCCGAAGGTTGGCACGGTGACGCCTGATGTCGAAACCGCGGTGAAGAATGCCAAGGCCGGTCAGGTCCAGTTCCGCACCGACAAGGGCGGGATCATTCACGCCACCATCGGCAAGGCCAGCTTCGAAACTGACGCACTGAAGGGCAACCTCCAGGCGCTGGTCGCCGAACTGAACAAGATCAAGCCACCGGCCGCCAAGGGTCAGTACCTGCGCAAGGTCGCGGTATCGACCACGATGGGCCCTGGAATGGTCGTCGATACCGGTTCGATTGGCTAAAGCCAAGGCGAAAAGGTTAAAGGTTAAAGGTTAAAGGTTAAAGGTTAAAGGTTAAAGGAAACGGAGTAGAGACGGCGATGGCAACGGTGTGGGTTTGAACCTGAACCCTGAAACCTGAACCCTGAAACCTTCCCTCTTCTCCAGGGCGTCGCTCTCGTAACAAGGAGCGCCCGTCCAAGACCGCGGGTCGGGGCCGGTTTTTAAAAACGGCAACGGTAATGGTGTCACAACCGCCCGCGCAGATGGTGTCGCCCGCTCCGATTTTTGGAAACGGCCACCAACAGTCCGGTTTTCCGGTTTTTCGGAATTCCGGAATGCAGTAAGGGCAGCCGGAATGGTCCGGTTGTTCAAACATAGATGGAGGTAGCCAATGGCGCTCACTCTTGTGCAGAAAAAAGCAGTCGTGGCCGAAGTAGCCGCAGTGGCTCAATCAGCCCACTCTGCCGTAGCTGCCGAGTACCGTGGTCTGACCGTCAGCGACATGACTGAACTGCGCCGCAAGGCGCGCGACGGTGGTGTCTACCTGAAGGTGGCCAAGAACACGCTGGTGCGCCGAGCCGTTGAGGGTACTGACTTCGAATGCATGTCCGACGGCCTGACCGGTCCGCTGCTGTTTGCCTTTTCCACCGAGGATCCGGGCGCAGCGGCACGACTGATCAAGGACTTTGCCAAGGATCATGATCGTCTGATCGCACGACTGGTAGCCGTTGGCGCCCAGTTGCACGATGCCAGCGAGTTGGAGCGGCTTTCGAGCCTGCCGACTCGCGACCAGGCGATTTCAATGCTGATGGGTGTGATGAAAGCACCGATCGAGAAGTTTGTTCGCACCCTTGCGGAACCGCATGCCAAGCTGGTTCGTACCGTTGCCGCGGTGCGCGACAGCAAGCAAGCTGCCTGATTAAATTTACCTAGGAGTTATTGAACAATGGCCGTTTCAAAAGAAGACATTCTGGAAACCGTTTCAAACATGACCGTGATGGAGGTTGTTGACCTTATCGAGGCCATGGAAGAAAAGTTTGGTGTTTCCGCTGCCGCCCCCGTTGCTGCAGCAGCAGGTCCTGCTGCTCCGGCTGCCGCCGAGGAAGAGCAGACCGAGTTTGACGTGATCCTGGCGAGCTTTGGCGCCAACAAGGTCGCGGTGATCAAGGCCGTTCGCAGTCTGACGGGTCTTGGGCTCAAGGAAGCCAAGGACCTGGTGGAAGGCGCACCGGCACCGTTGAAGGAAGGTGTCTCGAAAGATGAAGCCGAGACCGTCAAGAAGCAACTGGAAGAAGCTGGCGCGACCGTCGAGGTCAAGTAAGCATATCGATACAGTTGCTTGAGAGGCAGGAAAGAGGGCTGGGTGTCTGAAAAGGCACCCAGCCTGCTCCTGTTTCTGGAATAGCAGTACGACGACTGCCTGGCTTGAACCGGGTGCCATGGCAGCAGTCTGAATCAAATCCCGGCCGACCAATATCAGGTGGGTAAGACGCACATGAATTACTCCTTTACGGAAAAGAAGCGCATTCGAAAGGATTTCGGCAAGCATGAACAGGTGCTTGAAGTACC
>JBGTLI010000213.1:0-5476 GCA_041744195.1 Wenzhouxiangella sp.
CAGTTGCTCACAGTCGCATTCGAGCAGACCGCGCAAGCCGCCAAATTGATTGATCAGGCTCCGTGCCAGGTCCAGCGCCGAGCGTCCCCGCGAGCCTGTGCGCAGCAGGATGGCCAGCAATTCGGCGTCGCTGAGCGCCCGGGCGCCCTGTTCCAGCAGGCGCTCACGAGGGCGTTCTGTCTGTGGCCAGTCGGCGATTCGCATACAATTCCTTTGATGGTGAGTGATTGAGGGCTTATTCTGGTCACTGGATGTCTCAGGTCCCATAGGAAAACCACCCGACCTGAGGCAGGAAATCAACCCAAACAAATCGTGGTGACTGTTCTGGCGCACAAAAACATCTTGGTCGGTGTCACCGGCGGCATAGCCGCCTACAAGGCACCCGAACTGGTTCGACGGCTGCGTGAGACCGGCGCGGATGTGCGCGTGGTCATGACGCCAGCCGCAAGGGCCTTCATCGCTCCCCTGACCCTGCAGGCGGTCAGTGGCCATCGCGTGCACGAGGAATTGCTGGACGGTGAAGCCGAGGCTGGCATGGGCCATATTGAACTGGCGCGCTGGGCCGACGATCTGGTCATCGCACCGGCCACTGCCCATGTCATCGCGCGGCTGGCCCATGGCATGGCCGATGATCTGCTAGCCACCGTTGTCCTTGCTACGAAAGCGCGCATCTGGCTGGCCCCGGCAATGAACCGAGTGATGTGGTCCAGCCCTCAGGTGGTCAGCAATTGCCATCGATTGTCCGAACTGGGCGTGACCTTGCTTGGCCCGGGCACGGGCAGTCAGGCCTGTGGCGAGGAAGGGGCTGGCCGGATGCTTGAACCGATGGAGATCGTCTCGGAACTTCTCAAGCCGACTGCATTGCTGTGCGGGCGACATTTTGTGGTTACCGCCGGCCCCACCCACGAAGCGCTGGACCCGGTTCGGTTCCTGGGTAATCGATCGTCAGGCCAGATGGGTTTCGCGCTGGCCGAAGCCCTGGCGGCCAGTGGGGCAGAAGTCGATTTGGTCGCCGGCCCGGTGGCGCGGGCCACCCCCAGGGGTGTCCGAAGGACCGATGTTCAGTCGGCCGCCCAGATGCTTGATGCGGTGATGAAGCTTGTTCCAGGCGCAGACGGGTTTGTCGGGGTGGCGGCCGTTGCCGATTACCGGCCCGAACAGGTCGCCGATCACAAGATCAAGAAATCGCGCGAGGCGCTGGAACTGCGCCTGGTGCCGAATGTGGATATTCTTGCCCAGGTCGCGAACCTGGACCAGCGGCCGGCTCTGGTCATGGGTTTCGCCGCCGAAACGCGCGACCTGGAAGCCGCCGCACGCGCTAAACTCAGGGACAAGAATCTCGACCTCATCGCGGCGAACCTGGTAGGCGAGGGTTTGGCGTTCGATTGCCCCCAGAATGCGCTGGAAGTCTTTTCGCGTCAGCGTAAATGGACGTTGGCCCGCCAGTCAAAGCAGGAACTGGCACGCAAACTGGTTGATATCATGGTCGAAACCATGTCGGAAACAACGAGACTGAGGGAAACCTGACCAGCATGAGAGAATTGCAGGTACGTATTCTGGACCAACGATTGGGTCAGGCATGGCCGTTGCCCGCTTATGCCACCAATGGCTCGGCCGGGCTGGATCTGCGTGCCTGCGTTGACGCGCCAATACTTCTTGAGCCTGGCCAGACCTCGCTGATTCCGTCGGGCATGGCAATTCACCTGGATGACCCGAGCCTGGCAGCTGTGCTGCTGCCGCGTTCCGGCTTGGGTCACAAGCAGGGCCTGGTGCTGGGAAACCTGGTCGGCCTGATCGACAGTGATTATCAGGGCGAAGTCAAAATCTCGTGCTGGAATCGTGGACACGAACGGATAGAGATCCAGCCCGGACAGCGAATCGCCCAACTGGTCGTGGTGCCGGTCGTGCAAGTGAAACTGAAAACAGTCGAAGTCTTTCGCCGCAGCGAGCGCGCGGACGGCGGTATCGGCCATACGGGAATTGACTGAAAAGCATGTTCAACGGTACTCCAGGCGACAATTCGGTCACCAGCCTGATCGGGGGCGGCAGTCTGTTGGCTGTGGCGCTGGGTTTGTTCGGGATCGTACTCGGCGCGGTTCTGCTTTACGGTGGTCTGCAGGGCCAGTTGGCGATGGAGCAGGCCAGCCGCGCTGCGGAAGACCAGGCGCGAAGCATTTCGGGTGCATTGGGCGCGATCCAGTCGGCTATGCGCGACCCCCAGGTCCAGGAACTGGCGACGGGCACGATCGATGAGCCGGGCGGCGTCAGTGAAAATCTCGGTCGTGCCATTCGCGGTCGCGGTGTTCCGAACATTATCGATCTGCGCGCTTTTCCGCTTGCTATCGAGGAAATCGAGCTGGGCGATTATCCCGAGCCGGACTTCACCGTGATCGAAATGCTGCTGGAAGCGCGTCGCAGCAACCAGGCAACCATTCAGGTGCACTACGCCGGTACAGCCAACGAGAACCTGGCTTTCGCCGAGGCGATCAAGCAGCAGGATGTGCCGGTCGGCGTCCTGTTTCTGAGAATCCCGATCAGTGCGGTGACCAGTCTGCTGAACGACGCTGGCCCGCTGGACCATATCGCCCTGGTCCAGGGACATGGCGAGCAGGCCAGGGTGTTGAAGGCATTGGGTTCGGGCACGCGATCAGGTCTGCATTCGATAAACATCCACGGCAGCCACCTGTCACTGCAATGGTCGCGATCAATCATGGTCGGGCCGGTTGGCGGCCGGGGCGCGGTCATACTGGGCTCGGTTGGCGTGATACTCCTGATGGGCGGGTTGTGGTTGCGTCGACGAAACCGCACGGTCGACGCGCCAGCCAGCGCGATCGAACAGACCGAGCCTGTAATACCTCAACGGCCCGCACGGCCGCAGCCCCCGGCCCCTCCCCCTGTAATCCGCGAGCGATCCGCGCCTGTCAAGCGCCAGGCGACAACCGCAGTGGCTGGCAAGCAACCCGGTAAGCGCTCGGCAGAAGTCGACCTGGATTCGGTTTCCGACCTGCCGGACTGGCTGCTCGATTCTGGCAGCGGTTCCGCTCCAGACGAGCCATTCGGAAAAGGACCCGAGACGCTGTCCGACCTGCCCGAGCTGGGTGATCTTGATGAAGCAGCGGATGAAGATCCGGCCGCAGAGATTGAGATGGGTCTGTCTGATATCGCCCCGATGTCCGACCAGCAGACGCCAGAGTCGGAACCTGGCGACCTTGAGCTGGCCAACGACGCCGACCAGTTCAACCATCTCAATGACCCTTCCGCGGCGATACTCGACTTCGAATTCGAGCCAGAGCCAGAGCCAGAGCCAGAGCCAGAGCCAGAGCCAGAGCCCAAACTTGCACTGGAGGCCGAGTCGGGCTTGGACATGGAAGCAAAACCCGAGCCCATGGCGCCAGTTGCGGCAGTAAAGCGCGCGGCCGACCGGCCACCATTGCTCGATCCAGCCCTGTTCGGGGCCGCCGAGATCGCGGGAACCGTCGATGGCAATCTGGATGCTCGAAGCGCCACGCTGATCGGTCAGGCCATTGGTTCAGAGGCGCGCTTCCGCGGCATCGGGAAGATCGTGGTCGGGCGGGATGGCCGGTTATCGGGCGCGGTGCTTCTGGCCGCTCTTAGCCAGGGCTTGCGCGCAAGCGGCGTCGATGTCATCGATATGGGCGCAGTGCCATCGCCGGTTCTTTGTTTTGCGGCCGCCAGCCTGACTGAGAGCTCAGCGGTCATGGTGACTGGCTCGCACTACCCGCCTGAGCGCAATGGTTTCCATATTCGCCTGGCTGGACAAGCCCTGAACGACGACGCAATCCAGGATCTCTTCAGACGCATCGAGGGACAGGACTTTAGCCGGGGGCATGGCAAGCTTAAGGAGCAGAACCTCAGTGAGCGCTACATCGAGCGAATCAGCATCGACATCCAGCTTGAACGACCGCTGAAAGTGGTCGTCGATTGTGGCAACGGTATCGCCGGCACGATCGCGCCCCAGGTTCTGGCAGCAATAGGTGCCGACGTCATACCGCTGTATGCCGACGTGGACGGCAGCTTTCCCAACCACCATCCAAACCCGAATGATCCGGAAAACCTCGAGGACCTGAAGCTGTGCGTCCGTAACTTCCAGGCCGATCTGGGCATTGCCTACGATGGTGATGGAAGCGGCCTGGCGGTCATTTCCGCCGATGGCGACACGATCTGGCCTGACCGCCTTTTGATGCTGCTGGCCCGCGACCTTCTGAGCCGGGAAAGTGCAGCAACCGTTGTCCACGACGTCGAGTGCAGTTCTCACCTGTCGGCGCTGATCGAGGACGCCGGTGGGCAGCCTGTTCTGGCACGTTGCGCCGACGCCTACGTCTCGGAAAGAATGCGCGAGGAAGGGGCACTTCTTGCCGGCCTCATGAGCGGCCATATCATGATTGCCGAGCGCTGGTTTCCGTTCAGTGATGCGATCTACGCCAGTGCCCGGCTACTCGAAGTGGCGGCCGCCGATACCCGCGCATTCGGAGAAATCCTGGCCGAATTGCCCGATGCCAAGACAACATCCCAGGTTCGATTGGCGATGGACCAGCTCGGCCAGGCTCAGGATCTGGTCATGAGTCTGATCGGAGAGGGCAATTTTGGAGATGCCGAGATCTCGACCGTCGATGGTTTGCGCGTGGATTATATTGATGGCTGGGGTCTGGTTCGCGCTTCGCATACCGGGTCGGACCTGGTGCTGCGCTTCGAGGGGGACAACACCAAGGCCCTCAATCGCATCAAGGCCGTGTTCAAAAAACAGATCAAGGCCCAGGATCCCGGTCTGAACCTGACATTCTGACCGGTCCCGTCCGAGAGACCATGCCAACGCTGTTGTTTAACAAGCCGTTCCGGGTGCTCTCGCAGTTCACCGATTCCGAAGGCCGGGCGACGCTTGCCGACTTTGTCGACGTTCCCGGCATCTATGCCGCCGGGCGGCTGGATTACGACAGCGAAGGCCTGCTGATCCTCACCGATGACCGCCTGCTCAAGGCGCGCCTGGCCGAGCCGCGTCACGAGACCCCGAAAACCTACCTGGTCCAGGTCGAAGGCACTCCCTCGGTCGCCAGCCTGACCCGCCTGGAACGCGGCATCACCCTGAAAGATGGCCCAACCCGTCCGGCCAGAATCCAGCTGTTGGCCCGAGCACCCGGCTGGCTGTGGAAGCGCATCCCACCCGTCGCCCCGCGTAAGGGCAAACCCACCACCTGGCTGGAAATCACCATCACCGAAGGCCGCAACCGCCAAGTCCGAAGAATGACCGCCGCCGTCGGTTTGCCAACCTTGAGGCTCATCCGTACCCGGGTCGGACCGTACGAACTGGGTTCATTAAAGCCGGGAGAACGAGAAGCAGTGAAAGGTGAAAGGTGAAAGGTGAAAGGTGAAAGGTGAAAGGTGAAAGGTGAAAGGTGAAAGGTGAAAGGTGAAAGGTGAAAGGTGAAAGGTGAAAGGTGAAAGGTGAAAGGTGAAAGGT
>JBGTLI010000214.1:0-7933 GCA_041744195.1 Wenzhouxiangella sp.
TGGCCATCGGCTTCATCGCCACCCGCCTGAGTTACGTCACCTGCTACCTGGCCGACCTGCACTGGCTGCGCTCCCTCAGTTGGCTGCTCGGCATCGGCTGTTGCATCGCCCTGTTTGTGGTGGCAGCATAGGCTATTGAACTGTTGATTATCACCCTCTTCCACGAAGACAAAAACTACAAAGGAACGCTGCAATGAGCTTGCGTGTCACCCTGGATTTTACCGAGAAGGATCTCGAACATTTTCGCAACCTGGCTCGCCAGGCCATGGCCAATACCGAACACCATGCGCGCGAAGCCATCATTACCGCCGCGCGCAATCTGCTCAAGCAGGTCGATGAAACGGTTGAGGTCGACTACATCCGCACTCGTCTGGGCCAACTTCAGGTCCTGATCGACATGCTTGAAGACGAAGGCTGGGGCATGATGGAAGTAGGCCAAAAACGTGTGCTGGCAGCACTGGCCTATTTCAACAATCCCGAGGACCTGATACCGGACCATATTCCCGGCGTCGGTTTCCTGGACGATGCGATCATGGTCGAATTGCTGGCGCGGGAACTGAAGCCCGAGATTGACGCTTACCGTGATTTTGTCAAGTATCGCGAGGCCGCCGCCAAGCGAAAAGGCGTTGACCCGTCCGAGCTAAACCGGGCCGATTTCATCAAGAACCGCGAGCAGGCGTTGCTCTCCCGCATGCGCCGCCGTCGTCGCAGTGGTGGCGGTGGAGGCGGCGGGAAGTCACCATTCTCGCTGTTCTGAATCTGCCGGGCGCAGCATTTCCAGGTGCGGGATGTCATCTTCCAGATACACCCGCCCCACCGATTCGAACCCCAGGCCGGCGTAGAATTTCTTGAGATACTGCTGGGCTGAAATACGAATGGCCTGACCGGGGAATAACCGCCCCGTTTCGGCCAGCGCACGCTGCATCAATTCGCGCCCCAGCAGTCGACCGCGTCCGGCGGCGGTGGTCAGAACCCGGCCAATGGAAGGCTCCTTGAATCGGTGACCCGGACCCAGGATACGTGCATAAGCAAGGACATGTTTCTTACCATCGACAGCCACCAGGTGAACGCCGTGACGATCCAGGCCGTCGAGGTCCTGATACGGACAGTTCTGCTCGACGACAAACACGGCCACTCGGGCGGCAAGAATGCTGTACAGCAGATCACGACTCAGTTCCTCGTAGCGCGCGACCGTCCAGCTGATTTCCGACTTTTCCAAAGCAAGTGAACCTGATTTTATAGTGAACGAACCCCCGCATCATATCCGTCTGCTGGCCGGATTTGAAATCGAGTCAGGCGTGCTCGGTGCAAGATCCCTGAGCCGAGCCGATTGTGAACGGCTGGCAACCGCCCTGGCGGCTGACCTGGTGCGGACCGAGCCAGGCGCCGGCACAGCCATGCTGGTCGTTGGTGGCAGCCTGCTGGAACCTGCCGCCTTGCTGTCCCCGGGGTTCTTGCCCTGGGAGGCGCTCGCCGACCTGGCTCAACCCGCAATTCGCGAACATGGCGCCAGCGGCCAGATCCTGGCCATCGGCGCCCACCACGGCCGACTTCCGGATGCCCGACTACGCACTGACGCCCTGCCCCCGGACGGCAGATTTCTCGCGATTCCTCTGCTGCTTGTTGTTCCGTCAGCTTCGTCAAGCCTGCGGGCGCGGCTTGAGGAAAAACTCTTTGAAACGGGAGGCATCAGCCCGCCAGCGCGGGCCGTACTGGCCGAATCGACCGGCTTCGATACCATCCACGGACAATTGATGACCCTGGCCGACCTGCTGGCACTACAACATGTCCAGATGGATACCGCGGGAATGGGCGCATTCTGGCCGGTTGTGGAACATGTGCTTGTCAATGGTGACGAGCCGGTCGGGTTCTCGCTTCCAGCAAGACTGGAGGCTTCCTGGCACCCAACGCCTGCAGAACTGACGATTCGCTTTTTCAGCTTTGATCAATACGGCTCGGATCCGGATGAATATGCCCTCTGGGTTCGCGCCTTTCGCTCCTTGTGCGCCTTGCTTGACAGCCATGGCATTGCCTGGCGAACAGACTCAAGCCTTGAATACGACCCTCAGCGCGGGTGTCTGATCGAGCACATCGGACCGACACAAGGACCCGACCGCCTGACCGAGCAAAAACACCCCGAATGCGGTTTAATTGCCTGGACCCTGGTCGAAAGCGGGCGCCAGATCAACCTCTACCCGCTTTCAAGCATGGGTCTCGGGTTGTTGAAAGAGGACCTGGAAGCTCGCCCCATCGCCCTGACCGCCAATTCCGGCAACATTTGCTACGATGCAAGCACTCTAAAACTCCGTGCCGCCCCATGACCAAGAAAAAATACAACGACAACCCGGTCGCCTATGTTGCGAAATCAAGCATTCACGGGCTTGGGCTGTTTGCCCGGCGCCAAATCGCCAGTGAGGAATACATCGGCACCTACGAAGGGCCGACCACCCGTGAAGACGGTATGCACGTTCTCTGGATCTGGAATGAAGAACGCGACACTTGGGAAGGCATTAACGGGCGCAACGAAATGCGTTTTCTCAATCACTCCAGCCAGCCCAATGCGGACTGGTGGGGCAATGATCTGTATGCAATTCGTCCCATCGGCCAGGACGAGGAAATCTGCTTCGACTATGGCTGGGACCAGGAAGAAGAGTAGGTCATTTCGGCATCACCATCAGCACGATGCCGCCAATGGCTGAAGCGGCGCCGAGCACCCAGTACCAGACGGTACTCTCAGTGTATTCGCCGGTAACGGCTTCTGTCACCTGATCGTCCAGACCCTCGGCCGACTGAAACCCGAGATAGAGGAGGATCAATCCCACGACCAGCAAAACTATTCCTATGACCATTTTCGCATTCATATTGCTTAATACTCCGCTTGGATAAACCTGTTTTTCAAAGCCTGAAAAAAGTAATGCCATCTGGCATACATAGGCTTCCTATTGCATTACATAAATACTTGCGTTGCGATAACCCACGTTAAGGCAGGCCCGAATAGGTTCTGGTTGAATGACACTTCGCGCGGACACCTGTCGACGAACTGCGCCGACCAGCGTATGCTAATCACAGGGGTTCTGAATTAATTCATCAGGAGGCTTTTTATGGAAAACCCGACCCAACCCGGTAGACACGAGACAACAGACCGACTCGCTGATCGAGCCCATGAAGCCGTGGATTCGGCGGCGCGACATGCCGGCGAGGCGGAGGAACGTGTTCGCAGGTCCAGTGCGCAGGCGCAGGAGCGCTCCCAGGACCTTTTGGCCAGTGTCACTGAATACGTGCATGAAAATCCCCTCGCGGCCCTTGGCCTGGCGTTTGCGGCCGGCACCATCTTTTCGGCAATGACACGCAGACGCTAGTGGACGCGCTTCACTGGCAGAAATAACGAGGTAAGAAATGCAATCGGAGAAAGTTGTCAAGGTGCATCGGGTGCCCGATGCCGACGAGGATCGCTTCAACGGGGATCGCCCGTCCAGGGAGTCCACGGGTGAACCAAGTGCGGAGGCACGAGCGGTTGATGAACTTCGGTCGCTGATCGATACCACCTCGAACATGGCGCGCGACTTTCTGGAGCTGCTGGCTCTGGAAGGTCGCCTTGCAGGCCGATCACTGGCCCTGATCGTCGGCGGTGGCCTTGTCCTCGCCCTGCTCGTACCGGCCACATGGACCTTGCTTAATTTCGCCCTCGGGCTGTGGCTGACCAGCGCGGGTATACTTTCCGCCCCACTGGCCCTGCTATTGTTCGCCATTGCGAATGTTATGCTCGGTATTTTGCTCTGGTTGTGGATACGCCGGCTGTCGAAGAACCTCGTCTTTCCCGAGCTTCTGACCGCCATTTCCGACATCCTTCCCGGACAGCGCAAGGACGCCAATGATTAAGCAGATAGCAGCAACGAGCAAGGAACGCGATCAGGTGGTCGACCGTATTCACCGGCGCCAGGACAATTTCCGCCACCATCAACAGCGACTTCGAGAAGGTGTCGACAACTACCTTGGCTCACCGCAATCGCTGGTCCATGCCTTTCTCACCGGATTCCTTCTCGACCAGACCCGGGCCGTGGTTCCCGCCGGACCTTCTCCAATCAAAGGCGTGCTGCCAATCTTGCGCTGGCTTGTTTAGGGTGAACCGCGCTTGCAGGGCGACCTGGCCCTGGGGGCATTGGCACTTCTGGCGGCCGGAATCCTGCACTTCGTGACGACCAGCCTTGGCCACCTTCGACCCGATGTCCCGGCACACACGGTTTTTGTTCTCTCCTATTACGTGCTGGCGTTCATTGTCGTAGCATGCCTGATGTGCTTTGCTTTTCACTGGCTGCCGAATCGCTCGGTGACGTTCAGAAAAGTTCTGCCGGAAGCCTTTTTCGCCACTGTCCTGATTCTGGCTGCCGACCGGCTGTTTCGCACTTACGCGCCCAGTATGCGGCTCGAGGATGTCTATGGACCGTTCTACATCTCCGTGACGATCCTGCTCTGGGGCTATACCTTTGGTTGCATCATCGTTGGTACTGCACGCCTGGGCGCCAATGATTTTTTCTCCGGAGAGACCGGCCTACATGAAGCTCCGCAAAAATCATCATCAGCTTCCATGGAGCCGGTCGATCCGACTGCCAGCAGGTCGCCGGCCGTTTCGGAGATGAACCATCTGAAGGATTGAGTGAGGCCAGGACCGCAATGAATGCCTACATCGCCGTCAAGCTGATTCATATTTCGGCCATTGTGATCTGGAGCGCGGGATTGTTGTATCTTCCAGGGCTGTTCGCCGCGCATGCCGCAACCACCAACGATGACGCATTTCGGCGCTTGCGCAGCAAGACCCGCCTGGTTTTCGTCGGCCTGGCTTCGCCCGCGGCGGTCATCGCGATCGTATCGGGCACGATTCTGGTTTTTTTGGCTGCCTCACTCGGCGGATGGATGGTGCTGAAGCTGTTTGCCGTCAGCGCCCTGGTTTTCCTGCATGTTTACTTCGGTCACCTGATGGCCCTGCTTTACAAGGAGCCGGACTTTCGCCGTCCGTTCGTTCATCTCCTGCTCTTGGTTCCGGTCGTCTTTGTTGCCACCACAGTGATCTATCTGGTCACCGGGAAGCCACTGTGATGGCTTGTCAATCCGGGTCAATCGCCGTCGGCATCGACGATGCCGATCTTGTGATCGAAGACCAGACTCGCGCCAAGCCACCCGGCAACCGCCACCAGCAAGGCGCCCAGCAAACTCAGCGACACGCCCCAAGGGACGATCATCTCCGCCGGTCCGGCCAGGCGCAGGAACCAGTTGGTGAATGCGACCGAAATCAGCGTGGTGGCGGCAATGAAATGATTCCAGCTGGTCCCGCGGCGACGGACGCCGGGAATCAACAACAACTCCAATGTGCCAATCAGACCGGCAAACAGCCCCATGACGGCGCCGCCGCCGGCCAGCCAAAGCGAAAGCCGGGCCCAAAAAGGGTCGCCGGTGATGATCCAGCCCAAGTCGGAAACCACCAGCACCGTCAGCAGGGTAATCGGAAAGTTCACCACCATGGCATGGATGGGGTGATCAGCGATGGCGATTCGACTTTCGGTATCGTCTTCCGGACGGGGCTCACTGGGCATCGACGGTCTCCGCTGGGTTTCAGGGGCTCAGAATGCTCTGACTTTGACACGGCCAGTCACAGGAATTCAGTCGGCTGGCCAACAGCCAGGCTGATCAGCATGCTCACTCTCATGATATCAGGCTGCAACGGCAGCATGATGTCGACCCTGGATCCGGCTGGTCAGGCTGCCATCGACATTGCCTGGATCAGCCTGGTCATGATGGTCGGTACTGGATTTTTCGTGCTGATGATGACGGTATTCTGGTTGCATGCGGTGTATCGCCGCGGCTCCGGCCAAATCGCTTTGTCTGGCCGCACCATCATCATCCTGGGCGGCCTGGTGCTGCCCCTGATCGTCGTCACGGCTCTGCTGGTCTACGGCGTGCGCTCGGGACATTCGATGCTGCCGATCGGTGAGCCGGACGTCCATATCCGGGTGACCGGCCACCAGTGGTGGTGGCAGTTTGAATACACGGGTCCGGACGGAACGGTTTTCCATACCGCCAATGAACTGCATTTGCCAGTGGGTCAGACCATCGATATGGAAATCACCGGCGCCGATGTCATCCATGCTTTCTGGGTGCCGGTACTGGGGGGAAAACTGGACGCGATCCCCGGCCACATCAACACGCTGCGGTTGCAACCGACCCGGATCGGCACCTTTCGTGGCCAGTGCGCGGAGTTCTGTGGCGCCCAGCATGCGCGCATGGCTTTCGAAGTGCATGTGCACGAGCCAGCCGATTTCGAGGCCTTTATTGACGGACTGGCGGGCCTGACCCGCTATGACGCCGGAGACCCGGCAGGTCGCGCTGCGTTCCAGACCCACTGCGCCGTTTGCCACAGCCTCAGCACCGGCTACGACCTGGTCGGGCCAAACCTGGCAACCCTGCCGCGCCGGAACGCGTTGGGGGCGGGTACGTTGCCGAATACGCCCGAAAGCCTGCGCCGCTGGATACCGCATCATCAACAGATCAAGCCCGGCAACCTGATGCCCGACCATGCCGGGCTGGATGGGGAAACCGTGGAGGCTCTGGCACAGCTACTGGAATCGATGCCATGAGCTCGATTCCTCGTCAGCCGGGCGAACACCAGACCGAGTTACGCCGCCTGTTTTCGACCCCGCCCGGCTGGGGCCGGCTATCGGCCGTCAACCACTCGGTCATCGGCCTGCGCTTCATGACAGTCAGCCTGTTCTTCTTTGTCCTTGGCGGACTGCTGGCAATGCTGCTTCGCGCCCAGCTCGCCATCCCCGGCAACGAGTTTCTCGATCACGACGCCTATAACCAGATTTTCACCATGCACGGCACGGTGATGATGTTTTTGTTCGCCATTCCCCTGATCGAGGGCCTGTCACTGTATTTCATCCCCAAGTACCTGGGCGCGCGCGATCTGTCGTTTCCGCGCCTGAGCGCTTTCGGATTCTGGTGCTACCTGTTCGGAGGACTGATCCTGCTCGGCTCCCTGTTTGCCGGTGTGGCGCCGAACAGCGGCTGGTTCATGTATACGCCGTTGTCGAGCGAGCCGTTTTCCCCCGGTATCAATTCCGATGTCTGGCTATTGGGTGTCACATTCGTTGAGATCTCGGCCATCGCCTTCGGCATCGAACTGGTCGCGACCGTGCTCAAGGTCCGCGCGCCCGGCATGTCACTATCACGCATGCCACTGTTTGGCTGGTACATCCTGGTCACGGCACTGATGATGGTCGTCGGCTTTCCGCCCCTGATCCTGGGGTCGGTCCTGCTGGAAATCGAGCGCGCCTTCGGTTGGCCCTTCTTCGACCCGAACCTCGGCGGCGATCCGCGGCTCTGGCAGCACTTGTTCTGGCTGTTCGGACACCCGGAGGTCTACATCATCTTTTTGCCGGGCGCTGCGGTAGTCAGCATGATGATTCCGACCTTCGCCCGCCGCCCGCTGGTCGGCTACAACTGGGTGGTCGTGGCCATCATCACCACCGGTGTGATCAGCTTTGGGCTCTGGGTGCACCACATGTTCACGGTCGGCATTCCACATCTGGCGCTGGTGTTCTTCTCGGCCGCCAGTATGCTGGTCGCAATCCCCACCGCCATCCAGTTTTTTGTTTGGCTGGCCACGATTTGGCAAGGCCGACCGGTGCGTCGATTACCGATGCTTTACCTGTTCGGGTTCCTGTTTATCTTTGTCCTGGGCGGGCTGACCGGCGTGATGCTGGCCCTGGTGCCGTTCAACTGGCAGGCCCACGACACGCACTTCGTGGTCGCCCACCTGCATTACGTGCTGATCGGCGGCTTCGTTTTTCCACTGCTGGCCGCGGCTTGTTACTGGATGCCCCTGTTCACCGGCAAGGCGGCTTCCGAGCGGCGCGGCATCGTTGCCTTCTGGCTGATT
>JBGTLI010000215.1:0-7163 GCA_041744195.1 Wenzhouxiangella sp.
TATCTGTTGAAAGAAGAGTTCTGGAAGGATGTGAAAAAGTGATGTCCGGTGCCGGCATAACCGGCTCCAATCGATTGAAGAGAGGGTCTGGAATATGATGGCATTGTATTCTTCGGAAAACTGCCTGAACTGTCACCGCGTACGTTTTGTGCTGGCTGAGAAGGGAATCAACGTGGAGATTATTCACGTTGAACAGGATCGAGCGGCGACGGCCGATCTGGCGGAGCTCAATCCGTACGGTGAAACGCCGACGCTGGTTGACAGGGATATGGTGCTCTACGGTACCTGGGTGGTTGCCGAGTATCTTGATGAACGCTATCCCCACCCGCCGTTGATGCCGGTCGACCCGGTCTCCCGCTCCCGTCTGCGTCTGGTGATGTATCGCATGTTTCGTGACTGGGTTGATGCAGGTCACATCATCGAAACGTCGGGGGGAGAGAAAAAAGTGGCTACGACTCGCGAGCAACTTCGTGACAGCCTGGTCTCGGCTGACAACCTGTTTGGGCTGAGTCCCTACCTGCTCAATGATGAACTTTCACTGGCGGACTGCGCGCTGGCGCCCTTGCTGTGGCGATTGCCTTCGTACAAGATCGACCTGAATGCGCGGGTTGCGCCCAATCTGACCAAGTACATGGATCGAATGTTCCGGCGTGATTCGTTTCAACGCAGTCTGACCGAGGTTGAGCGGCTGTTGCGCGAAGACGCCTGAATAAAATGCTTTCCAGTCGCCCCTATCTGCTGCGTGCCATTTACGACTGGATCGTCGACTCCGGGTTCACTCCCCATCTGCTGATCGATGGAGACGACCCGATGGTTGAGGTGCCCGACCTGGCGCGCAAGGATGGCAAGGTGGTGCTCAATGTCAGCCCCTCGGCTGTGCGTGACCTGATCATGGACAATGAGCTGGTCACTTTCGTCGCGCGATTTGGTGGTGTTTCCCGCGCGGTCAGCGTGCCTACGACCGCAGTGCAGGCGGTGTATGCGAGGGAGAATGGCCGCGGCATGATGTTCCCCGACGATGAGGATCTGGGTGGAGGCGATGAAAATGGCTCTGACGGTGAGGGGCCGGGCGATGACAGTACGCCGCCACGTCCGCGGCGGCCCAATTTGAAGGTCGTAAAGTAAGCGATCTTACAGCTCGGTCAGCGACGGGTTATTCGATCAACTGTCCGTTGTCAAAATCGGCGGTGATCCGCTCAAGGCGATGCCCCAGAAGAGTCAATTCCCCGCCACGGCGCTGGCCGCCATCAGGACTGAAGTCGAACCGATACCGTCGGCGCCACTGCAGTCGGTCCTCAACCCGGACCGGACGCATCGATGACAGGGCCACGGTCTGATCCAGCAACTGCCAGCCCTGTCGTTCGCAGAAACTGCTGGCCACATCCCGTGCCCGGTCCCTGGCCTTGATCGCTGAAAACCACCAGAGCACCAAAAACCCCATCAGCAACATGGCGCCGAAAGTCTCGTGCGGTGAGCCCGTCATTTCCTGGCCCTGAGCAGGACATAGACCGCGCCCGTGCCGCCATCATGCGGCGGGGCGGAAGCAAAAGCGCAAACCTTGTCGATACGGGTCAATAACCTGGCTGTCAGGCGCTTGAGTTGAGGGCCGCCTGGTCCGGACCTGAGGCCCTTGCCATGGATGATCTTCACGCAGCTCAGGCCGTCCCGTTCGGCCGAAAGGAGGAAGGCCCGGATCGAATTGGCGGCGGCGGTGGTGTTCATCTGGTGCAGATCCATTTCATCCTGTACCCGCCACTGTCCCCGGCGCAGCCGAGTCAATACCTTGTTCTGCAGGCCTGGTTTGAGCCAACTGAGCTCTTCGCCGGTCTCGACGCTGGCAAAATCGATTGGCGCATGCGCCAGTTCATCCATCACCGCAGCCTCATCACGTTGGCGTTGCACCGGAACCGGTGGTGGTGACTTGGCGCGGTTTAAAACGCGCTCGCCCCGGATACGCCGCACACTGCCGACGGCTTCGCGAAACAGGTCTCGTTCGTCATCCTTGATAGTCATCGAAAAGTCTCTCCTGGAAGCTGCTGGACCGGCTGGATTCCTTTATAGTGATGTCTTTATTCCAGCTAATTCGAGCATGCATATTCTCATAGCCAACGATGACGGGCTGTATGCGCCCGGGATTCGCCTATTGGCCAGCCGCCTGACCGAGCACAGCGACCGGGTCACCGTCGTGGCGCCGGACCGCGATCGCTCCGGCGCCAGCAATTCTTTGACACTGGATCAGCCGATTCGTGTCGACAAGCAAAAGGACGGCACCTATAAGGTGTTCGGAACCCCGACCGATTGCGTCCATATCGCCATTACCGGGCTACTCGAAGAAGAACCCGATATGGTGGTCTCCGGAATCAATTCCGGCGCCAATCTCGGAGACGACGTCCTCTATTCCGGTACCGTGGCGGCGGCAATGGAAGGGCGCTTTCTCGGCTTGCCGGCCATGGCGGTGTCGCTGGTTTACGGCCCCAACGGCTTGCGCCACTATGATACCGCGGCCGAAGCCGCCTGTATTCTGATGAAGCAGCTTGTTTCCGAGCCCCTGCCGGCCGATACCATTTTGAACGTCAATGTTCCCGATCTGCCCTGGGATCAGGTGCGGGGGTTTGAAACGACTCGACTGGGCCACCGGCACCGGTCCAAGAATGTAATACCGCTCCAGGATCCGCGCGGCCGCAGTTTCTTCTGGGTCGGACCACCGGGAGATGAGGAAGACAATGGCCCCGGGACGGACTTCAACGCCATCCGCCAGGGCTATGTTTCTGTTACGCCAATTCATGTCGATCTGACTCGCTACCAGGCACTTGACCAGGTCAGTCACTGGATCGAGAATCTCAATGCGAGTGGCCGCGAGGGGAAATAATGATCAGCGGGAGGGCGGAACGGGGAATCGGCATGACCTCGGAAAACACGCGTCAACGGCTGGTTGACCGTCTACGGGTAAAAGGGATTGCCGACGAGCGGGTCTTGTCGGCTATTGCTGATACGCCTCGCCATCTCTTCGTTGACGAAGCGCTGTCCTCGCGTGCCTACGAAGACACCGCCCTGCCGATAGGGCGCGGCCAGACCATCTCCCAGCCGTACGTGGTGGCCTTGATGACCCAGGCCATTCTCGGTGACAAGGCGCCGGGCAAAGTGCTTGAGATTGGCACGGGCTCCGGATACCAGGCCGCCATACTGGCCCACCTGGCCTCCCGGGTCTTCACCACCGAGCGCATTGGCGAACTGGTACGCAGCGCGCGCCAGCGCTTTCATACGCTTGGTATCCACAACATCTATACTCGCCACGCCGACGGGCTCCAGGGCTGGCCGACCCAGGCGCCGTTTGACGCAATCGTGGTGACCGCCGGTGGCGTCATCCCCCAGGGGCTGCTTGAACAACTGGCCGAGGGTGGTGTTCTGGTAGCGCCTCAGCAGGAAAACGGATACCAGCGCTTGATTCGCACGACTCGAACGCCCGGCGGATTCGAGTGCGAGGATCTGGGCATGGTGATATTCGTGCCGTTGCTGGAAGGTCTGGAATAGTGCCGCCAGTGTTCCGGGGACTGTACGACTGGGTCATGCGGCTGTCACGTCACCGCCACGCCGAGCGCTACCTGATCGGGTTGACGATCGCCGAGGCGACGGTGTTTCCGGTTCCGCCCGATGTGATGCTGGCGCCCATGGTGCTGGCCGATCGCAAGAAGGCCTGGGCCTTGGCTCTCAAAACGACGCTTGCCTCTGTGGTCGGTGGGCTGATCGGCTACCTGATTGGTTCCCTGCTTCTTGAACTGGCCCTGCCCTGGATAGAGCGGGCCGGATATCTCGGAGCCTATGAACAGGCCGTGTCGGCATTTCAGCGATTCGGGGTCTGGTTCGTGATCCTGGCCGGGTTCTCTCCGATTCCCTTCAAGATCATTACCATAGCGGCAGGCGCGCTGGGGATGCCGCTGCTCGGGTTCATTGCCGGCAGCGTTGTCGGTCGTGGTGCACGCTTTTTCATGGTGGCCGGCATTATTTATTCTGGCGGCGAGCGCGCCGCCGAGCGCCTGCGCGAATGGGTCGATGTAATTGGCTGGGCCGTCGTTGCCCTGACCATGATCGCGGTACTCGTCTGGTGGCTGTTTCTGTAATGCAGAAATTCCGGGCCGTTGTTCTGATCGCATCTCTGGGGATGATGGCAGGATGCGCGCCCTGGCAGCCGACTCCCGTTGAAGAGCGCCGGCCTGTAACTGTCCAGCCTGCTCCCTCGACGCAGACTCAGACCGCGCCTCCAATCTACGAGGTGCGGCGCGGAGATACCCTGTATTCACTTTCCTTCCGGTTCGGGCTTGACTGGCGCGATGTGGCAGAATGGAATCGAATCCAGGCGCCCTTTACCATTCGGCCCGGCCAGGAGCTGCGAATGAGCCCGCCGCCAAGCGGGTCGGCAAGGCCTGTTGCAAGCACCCTGACACCGGCTCCAACACCGGCTTCAACACCGGCGCCGGGAACCTCGCCGCCTTCGTCATCACCCGCGCCCGCAGAGCGGCAGACAATGCCGGAAAGCACATCGCGCGCTCCCTCGCCCTCATCTTTGTCCTCGTCCAATTTGGCCACCCGAAGCGCTGGCGGAGTCACCTGGCGCTGGCCAACTCAGGGTGATGTCGTCCGCAAGTTTGATCCTGCCGCGACGCGACGTGGAATCGGTGTGCGTGGACAGGCCGGACAGGACGTCCTGGCGGCAGCCGATGGCGAGGTGGTTTACAGTGGTACGGCGCTGATCGGGTACGGCGAGCTGATTATCATTAAGCACTCCGAAACCATGCTGTCAGCTTATGGACACAATCGCCGCCGACTCGTGGAGGAGGGCGCCCGGGTGCGTGGCGGGCAAGTTATTGCCGAATTGGGCATGAACGAGCGCGATGAACAGATCCTTCATTTCGAGATCCGCCGCAATGGCCAGGCCGAGGACCCTCTGGGTTATCTTCCGGCACGATGACGGCGGCTGATTGACATCGCTCAACTTATTTCCGCTGTGGTCAGCTTATAAAGGTGCTTGACATGACGGAAAAGCCTTGAGGTTCATTGATGAGAGTAACGCGCTATACCGACTATTCGCTTCGGGTGTTGGTTTATCTTGCCCTGCGTGAGTCGGATCGCAGCACCATCCGGCAAATTTCGGATGCCTATGGTATTTCGAAGAACCACTTGATGAAGGTGGTCCAGCAACTGGCTGCTTTGGGTTATGTCGAATCGGCGCGCGGAGTCGGTGGCGGGCTCAATCTTGCACGACAGGCTGATCAGATAAGAATTGGTGAGGTAGTGCGCCACATGGAGCCTGATCTGGCGCTGGTTGAATGTATGCGCTCCGGCAATCAGTGTGTCATCACGCCAGCCTGCAAGCTGCGCACCATGCTAAGCAGGGCGCGGGAGAGTTTTCTTGAGGTACTCAACGAATACAGCTTGGCAGACATCCTTGCCGATGGCAGGCAAATCGCCATACTGCTGAAACTGGATCTGGTTACCGGCAAGGTTGCCGACGCGGAACCGGGCGGAAAACTGGGGGTTGGGAGCTAAAGTCAATGCGGCTTCTCGGAAAGAGTGGCTATCTCATAGATTTAACTTGAAATTCCCATAGACAACGTGCATGATTGATGGCAGTCCAGCAAGGGCGGCGATTGCCGTAATAAGAATATTCAATGCGCATGGTCTGCAGATTTTTGATTTTCATGGTACTTGCGTCAGGCCTGCATGCTGGCGAAGTCGAAAATCTGCGAATATGGGCAGGTCCGGACAACACCCGCGCAGTTCTTGATCTCGGTGGACGTGTGGACTATCGCTTGTTCTCGCTTGAAAATCCGGCTCGGGTCGTTGTGGACATTGATGCCACTTCTCTGGCCCGTTCGCTACCGTTCGACGCTGACAAAAGTGGCGTGATCACGAATGTGCGCCACGCGGTGCGCAATGGGGGCGACCTGCGCGTTGTCTTCGACCTCAGAACCAACTCCAAGCCGCAGAGCTTCCTGCTTGATCCGGCCGGTGATTATGGTTATCGACTCGTCATAGACCTTACTCCGGAAGATGCGGAAACACCCGCCGAGCGAATTCGGGAAGTAGTGCGAGCTGCGAGTGCGGGCGAACGCGAAATGATCGTCGCGATTGATCCGGGACACGGCGGTGAAGATCCCGGTGCGATCGGCCCCGGTGGCACCTACGAGAAGACCGTCACCCTGGCGATCGCGCAGGAGTTGGAGCGGCGCATCAATGATTTGCCTGGAATGAGGGCGGTCCTGATCCGCACCGGTGACTACTTCGTCCCTTTGCAAGCCCGTTACGCGCGTGCCCGCGAGGCTCAGGCTGATCTGTTCATATCCGTCCACGCCGATGCCTTCCGGGATTTTCGCGTTCGCGGCAGTTCGGTTTACGTCTTGTCCCGCAGTGGGGCGTCAAGTGAAGCGGCCCGGCTGCTGGCGCAGAGTGAAAACAAGTCAGATCTCGTCGGCGGGGTCAAGCTTGACCGCGGTGACGACATGCTCAGCTCGGTTCTGCTGGATCTCTCACAAAGTGCGGCGCTGGAGTACAGCAACAACGCCGCCGAGCAGATCCTCGAGCAGCTTGGCGCCGTCGGTCGCCGCCATCGCTCTCAGGTCGAGCGGGCGAATTTCGTTGTTCTGAGATCGCCTGACGTACCCAGCGTTCTGATTGAAGTCGGGTTCATCAGTAACCCGGATGATGAGCAGAACCTGAATACCGCCAATCATCGTCGGCAGATTGCTTCGGCAATCGCCAACGGTGTTTACCGGCATTTTCAGCGTTCAGCCCCGCAGGGAAGCTGGTTCGCCGCCAATCGATCGAGTGATCGCCATATCGTCGAGCGCGGTGACACCCTGGGTGTCATTGCCCGGCGCTACCAGGTCAGCGTCAACCGCCTGCGCGAAGCCAACAACCTCAATGGCGACGTCATCCACCCCGGCGCCGTCCTGGTCATCCCTGCCGGGTCCTGATTGCCCTGAGGTCAGAAGACGGAAGACGGAAGACGGAAGACGGAAGACGGAAACTGGACTGACCCCGCTTAAGTAGACACGGGATTTCATGCTTCTATTCCAAAGGAAACTGGGGTTTTCATCCCCAGCGTCCCGTGCGTACGGATTGTATTGTAGAACTGTAACGAGTAGTACTTGACCTCGGCGATCATC
>JBGTLI010000216.1:0-2385 GCA_041744195.1 Wenzhouxiangella sp.
GTGGCATGATCTGCGCGAAGATGGGCTTGATGGGGCGATGGTGCGGCGTTGGCTGGCTTCTGTTGGTCCGGAGGCGTTGGTCAATCGCCGGTCTACAACCTGGCGCGCACTTGATGAGCGTCAACGGGTGGCGGCGATGGATGAGGATGGGGCGGTTGAGCTTCTGCTCGGGGCTCCGACTTTGATCAAGCGGCCCTTGATTGAGCAGGGCGAGCGTATTCTGCTGGGTTTTGATGCCAAGGTCATAGAAGCGCTGTAAACTGGGCGGATGAATGAAGTCGCCTGCGAAACCACGCGCCTGACGCCGGTTACTCGTGACCAGCGCGAAGTTCGCGAGCAACAGCTATCCAGCCTGGCGTGCCGGTCGACCGACACGCGTGGGCGGGTCCGGCCTGAAGCGCCGGATCCGTATCGTACTGAATTCGAGCGCGATCGAGACCGAGTGCTGCATTCGAAGGCTTTTCGCCGTCTCAAGCAAAAGACCCAGGTCTTCATCAATCCGGAAGGCGATCACGTCGTCACCCGCATGAGCCATACCCTGCAGGTGACCCAGGTCGGCCGCGCCCTGGCGGTGGCCCTGGGCCTGAATGAGGTGTTGACCGAAGCGATCTGCCTGGCCCATGACTGTGGACACACCCCGTTTGGCCACACCGGCGAAGGCGCGCTATCCGAATACGTCGACGGCGGTGAATGGCTGCATTCGGAGCAGGGCGTACGCATCTTTGAGATCCTGGAGCCTTGCAACCTGACCTGGGAGGTACTGGACGGCATCCGCGCCCACACTTGGCGGGTCAAGCCGCCGCCGAGTACGGCCGAAGGTTGGGTTTGCCGGTTTGCCGATCGTATTGCCTATCTCAATCATGATCTGCATGATGCCCTGCGCGCAGGCGTGATCACGGCGGCCGAGGTGCCACGGGAAATCGTCGACAGCCTTGGGCCGATCAATGGACGGAGTTGGATCAATGTCATGGTCGAGGCGGTGATCAGCGAGTCGTGCAAGCGCGGCCGGGTCAGCATGGACAGTGGAGTGATGCTGGCGATGAAGCACTTTCGCGAGTTTATGTTTGAAACCGTTTACCAGCGGCCTGAAGCCGAGGCCCAGGCGCGGCGGGCGCGGGCGGTTATTCACCAGATCGTCGAGCATCTGCTGGCGCATCCGGAAATTATCCCCGACAGCTATCGCATCCCGGATGCAGAACCGCTGACCCAGGTGCTGGATTACGTCGCTGGCATGACTGACCGGTATGCCTTAAACCTGCACGACCAATTGTTCCGACCCCGCGGGCTGGTGTGACCGACGACGTTTTTCACTACCTGGCCTATGGTTCCAATCTCCACCCGGCACGCCTGGAGCAACGGGTTGGGCCGGTCCAGTGCCTGGGCAAGGTCTGCCTGCCCGGCTGGCAGTTGTGCTTCGACAAGCGCGGCTCCGACGGCTCGGCCAAGGCGAACCTGCGCGCTGCACCCGGCAGCGACTCGGAAGCCTGGGGCGCGGTCTTCCGGCTGGACCGGGCCCAATTCGGTCTCCTGGACCGGTTTGAAGGCTGCGGACGCGGCTACGAATCGTTCTGGCTCGATGTGATCGTCGGCAATGAACCGGTTTCTGCCCTGACCTATCTGGCACCTTCCCACTGGCGCCTGAGTAATGGTGAGGCCTACGACTGGTATCGCGACCTGGTAATTCTCGGCGCCCGTTACCAGGCCTTTCCGGGTCATGCCATCGAGGCCATCGCCGCGGTTCCGGTCGCGGTGGACCCGGACCCGGACAGAGCCGCATTGAGCAAGCGCCTGGTGGAGATGCTCAAGTAGCGGTCGGCATGATCGTTAGGATAACCCCAACGTTGCATAAAATTCCGGGCCAGAATCGCTCCGCTGCCCGGTATAGCAGCATTTGCGGGGCCTGTACTCGCGTTGCCAATCCTCACGTAGGGTGAAGCTACGCTCCGGTTGTCAACACTCCGTGCAGCCCCCGCAAATACTGCTCTCCAGGCTTCTGACTCCGGCATTTTATGCAACGTTGGGGATAATTGCTAGAATAAGGCTCTCTGCGGGCGTCGTATAATGGTGATTACCCGAGCTTCCCAAGCTCGTGATGACGGTTCGATTCCGTTCGCCCGCTCCAGAATTGCCTTCCAAGAAGGCGAAAAGGTGAACGGTGAAAGGAGCGCAGATTAAGCCAGTGCTTCACTAAATGCCAATGTACTCTCTTCAAGCGCCTGCAGGTCGTATCCGCCTTCGAGGCTCGCGACCAGGCGGCCTTCGGCGTGTTTGTGGGCAAGGCTCGCCAGTTGTTCTCCAATCCAGTGATAGTCGTCGTCCTTGAGCTGGAGCTGGGCCAGCGGGTCGCGCCAGTGGGCGTCGAAGCCGGCTGAAACCAGGATCAGT
>JBGTLI010000217.1:0-4140 GCA_041744195.1 Wenzhouxiangella sp.
CGGATGAGCCCAGCGCGTCGATAAAGGCATTGACCGTACTGCCGGTGCCGACACCGAGCAACATCCCGTCTTCAACGTATTTCAGCGCCGCGCGGGCGACTTCGATCTTCAAGCGATCCTGGCTCATTGCTTCTCCATCCCGAGGATATAGTCCCATTGTTCGGCGCTGACCGGCATGATCGACAGACGGTTGCCGCGCCGGGTCAGGGCGAAGTCACCCAGCGCTTCGGCATGATCCTTGATTTCCTGCAAGGAGACAACGCGCCTGAAATGGCGCCTGTACTTGACGTCGATCAGAATCCAGCGCGGATTGTCCCGATCGCTTTTCGGATCGAAGTATTTGGAGTCCGGGTCGAATTGAGTTGGATCGGGATACGGCGTGCTCGCCACTTCAGCCACGCCAACGATACCGGGCACCTTGCAATTGGAATGATAGAAAAAGATCGGATCGCCCTTTTCCATTTCATCGCGCATGAAATTGCGCGCCTGATAATTGCGCACCCCATCCCACGGCTCGGTCTTGTTCGGCCGCGATTTCAGATCATCAATTCCAAACCCATCAGGTTCGGACTTCATCAACCAGTACTTCACTGCCAGTCTCCGCATTCGTCAACCACAATAGTCTAGCAAGAGTACGGTTTCCGGTTTCCGGTTTCCGGTTTCCGGTTTCCGGTTTCCGACCACCGACCACCGACCACCGACCACCTATTCCCGAAACATCTTCAGTCCACGATCAGTGATCACAGCATCCAGCGGCACATCCCAGCTCTGGGCCGGGAGGCTGTTGACTTCCTGCAGACTATAGGCTGCGCCAGCCAGGAAAGGGCCGGAATCGGGATGGTCCAGACAGAATTCGAAGGCCCGGTCGTAGTACCCCGCCCCCATGCCCAGCCGGGTGCCGGTGGCAGAAAAGGCCACCAGCGGCATCACCACCAGTTCCAATCGTTGCGGTGGGCACTCGGCGCCGCCCACAGGCTCCGGAATGCCGAAGCGGTTTTTCTTCATCACCACTCCCGGCGTCCAGCGATGAAAATGCATCTGATTGTCGTCAGCCACGATGGGCAGAAAAACCCGGCGACCAGCATGATGCAACGCCTCAAGCGCGGGCATCAGGTCCGGCTCACCGCGGAACGGGTAAAAGGCCGCCAGGTTGAGACAATCGCGATCATCAAGAAAGCGGAGCAAATGAACACAGATCTGACGGTTCATTTGTCGCCGCTGATGCTGATGCAACCGCTCGCGCTCGGCTACGAGCCTGGCCCGCAACTCGACCTTGCCATCAGTCTGTGTGCCGGAATTTTCGAAAGGGGAAGTCATCAGCTGGTCTGGCCTGCGAACTCCCGGGGAAATGAAGTGGCGCTCTCCGCATGTGCCGCTGCAGGGCGGTGACCTTGAACCAGAGGTTCAGGTGGGTCGGCTCTCCAGGCCTTCAGGCGATTCGCGATGAAGCGAATTTGCACACCAGCTTTGGAAGGGGCCGTCCCAAGGTCGATAAGTAGGGACAAGGCATATTACGTTCCTGCTGGCGAACACCGCAGAGAGCGCCTGGGTCCAGTTTAATCCTCTGGCAACTTCTGTTCAAGTTGAGCCGCCATCTGACGGATGCGCTGATCCACCTTTTCGCGCCGCTCGACCAGGTGCTGGCGCAGCGTCAGCACCTCCTCGGCAAGGTTGAGAGCAGACATGACGGCAATTTTCTCCATTGAAGAAACCCGCCCCGAATCTCGAATTTCACGCATTTGATGGTCCAGGAACAGGGCTGATTCCATCAGAACCCGGCGCTGGTCGGGGGTGCACATCACCCGGTATTCACGCTCCAGAATGCGCACGGTCATCGGCTCGCTCGGACTGCTCATGCCGTCATCCCGCGTTTTCCAGCGACTTGAGCCGTTCGATCATGGCTTCTACCCGACTCCGGGCCTCTTCATTGCGCTGCACCAGCCCGGCACGCTCGGCGACCAGGGTTTCCTGGCGTGCGTGCAACGAGCGGTTTTCCTCTTCCAGGCGCTCAAGCCGCTCCAGGAGTTGGCGCAGGCGCGTTTCCAGGCGGTTCAAATCAGCCGTGGTCTGCTCCAGAGATTCCATGACGCGACCAGTTCTTATTATTAACAGAGGCTTAATGATAGAACTTTATGTAGCCAATTCACAAGCGGCGTCTGGATGCCGTCGTTTCGCCCGCGGTGATAAACTGCTCACCTTCCGAACAGGCAAGAGTTGGCATGACCACAGAACAGGAATCGAAACTGGCCTGGATCCTGGCCCTGGCCGCCGATCAGGACCCCGCCAGCATTGCTGAAACCCATGCCGTTGTCATCGGTCTTCTGTGCGCCCGGCCTCATCAGAGTGAGCGTGAACTGGCAGGTCACCTGGCGGCCTTGCAGGTCGGCGAGTGGTCTTCAGCCGACATCCTGCGTGAAATCGGCCCCGCACTGAGTACCCTGAAAGCGGAACTGGCATCGCCGGAAATGAAGTTCCAGCCCTTGCTGCCGATGGAGGATCGCCCCCTGGATGAGCGCACCGCCTGCATGGCCCACTGGTGCTCGGGCTTTCTGACCGGTTACGGGGCGGGCGAGCCGGTTCTGGAATCGGAAGAAGCCCAGGACGCATTGCGCATGATCGAGCAGATTGCCCGCGCCGCGACCGATCCTCAATCCGACCAGGAGGCTGAGGAAACCGCTTTTGCCGAGTTGTCGGAATTCCTGCGCATTGCTGTCTTGCTGTTGCGCGAGGAGAGCGTCGGCCGATCATGATCAACCCAGCGTGATCAAATTATGACGATCAAGCCCGAGGAGTTTGCCCGGCGGCGACGCAATCTCATGAACGACGCCGGCGATCAGACCCTGGTTCTGCTCGCCTCAGCCGCGGAGAAGCTGCGCAACGGCGACAGCTACTTTCCGTTCCGCCAGGACAGTGATTTTCTCTACCTGACCGGCCTGAATGAACCCCAGGCCCTGCTCGCTCTGTGCCCCGGACGCGCGGCCGGCGAACAGATTCTGTTTTGCCGTGAACGCGACCCGAAACGCGAACAGTGGGATGGCCCCCGCCTGGGCCTTGACGGCGCCCGCGAGCAGCTGGGCATGGACGATGCGTTTCCGATCCAGGATCTGGACGAAATCCTCCCGGGCCTGATGGAAGGCTGCAGCCGCATCTATCATCTGGTCGGCAAGGATTCGGCCTTCGACCAGCGCATCATCGGCTGGCGCAACCGCCTGCGCGAACTGCACAGGGGCCAGAAGGGACCGGCCGAGATCGTGTCCCTGGAGCACTTGTTGCACGAGCAGCGTCTGATCAAGTCGAGCTCGGAGATCCGCTGCATGCGCCGTGCCGCCACGATTTCGGCTAATGCCATGACCCGTGCCATGCACGCGTGCCGGCCTGGCATGAATGAAACCGAAGTAGCCGCCGAGTTGATTCACGAATACCAGCGAAATGGCTGCCCGACTGCCTATATGCCGATTGTTGCCGGCGGGTCCAATGCCCTGACTCTGCATTACGTCACCAACAACCAACCCCTGCCGGATGATGGCTTGCTGCTGATCGACGCTGGCTGTGAATACCAGGGATATGCAGCCGATATTTCGCGCACTTTTCCCGTTAATGGCCGCTTCAGCGCCGTCCAACGTGATGTCTACCAGATTGTGCTGGCGGCTCAGACTGCCGCCATCGACAAGGTCCGGACGGGCGAGCCTTTCGAGGCCTACCACGAGGCAGCAGTCTCGGTCCTGACCCGCGGTCTGATCGATCTTGGCCTGCTTTCCGGCGATCTCGACGGTAATATCGAGCAGAAGAACTATCAGCGCTACTACATGCACAAGACCGGCCATTGGCTGGGGCTGGATGTGCATGATGTCGGCGACTATCGAATCGATGAAATGTCGCGCGTGCTTGAAAAGAACATGGTCGTCACGGTCGAACCCGGCCTTTATATCGGTCTGGACGACGACATCCCTGAAGCACTCCGGGGAATCGGCATCCGCATCGAAGACGACATTCGGGTCAGCGCCGATGGCCCGGACAACCTGACCGCCGCCGTCCCCAGCGATCCGGACAGCATCGAACGGATCATGGGTGGATGAAGTCGTTTGACATCGCCATCAATGGCGGCGGCCTGGTCGGTGCGGCGCTGGCCATCGGCCTGGC
>JBGTLI010000218.1:0-31544 GCA_041744195.1 Wenzhouxiangella sp.
CAGGCAGGTTTTACCCGCACCAGAGTGTCCGAGCAAGGCGAGATTGCGAATCGTCGCGGTCTCATGGTCGGCCATAAACCCCTCCATTTGCATTGTCGGTTCCTTCCATCCTAATGCAGTCAGCCCGATCCGGCAAACCCCAATAATGGGATTCAGATTGTATTCATGGAAATCCTACTACCCTTTAGCCGATGTTGACCCAGGCATTGGTCCTGAAACAAGAAGGAGAGAGTCATGACAATCGCACGAACAGGTCTTTTTCTGGCAACCGCCCTGGCGGCGGGCTTGGCGCAGGCCGGAGGCACCCACTATATCCATGCACCGGTGGTCAACGTGAAAGCCGACTACCAGACCGTCCACAGGCCTGTCGAACGCCAGGTGTGCTGGGACGAGCAAAGCTATGAACGCGCACCGTCATCGAAGCCGCGCTCGCATACGCCAACAATCGTCGGGGCCATTATCGGCGGGGTCATTGGCAATCAGTTCGGAGGCGGTAGCGGCAAGCGCGTCGCGACTGTCGCTGGCGCCGCCCTCGGGGGCTCGATCGGACACGACGTTGAACGCCAGTCGGGCGGGTCGGATGAGTATCATCAGGTGACGCGCGAGCGCTGCACTGTGCAACGTGACTATCAGCGCGAATCCGTCATCACCGGGTACCGAGTCACTTACGAGCACGAGGGTCGATACCACACCACCCACATGACGGAGCACCCCGGAGACAGCATTCGCCTGAGAATTTCGGCTACGCCCGTTCCTTAAAAGAATGTGTTCGGCTTTGATTACTGGGTGGTGCGGCCCCGCAGCCGCGCCACCCGGCTATTTCCTCGCCAGCACCATCATTGACAGTTTTGAAGCAGCGATCAGTTTGCCACTGGCTTCGCGAATCCTGATATCCCACAAATGGGTCGTGCGGCCAATATGCACCGCTTGGGCACGGGCGGTGATCTGGCCGCTACTGACGCTGCGCAGATGGTTGATCGACAACTCCATTCCGACGGAGTAATGAGTCTGCAGGTCAATCTTGAGCGCCGAGGCGGCGCTGGCCACCGATTCCGCCAAAGCAGCCATCGCTCCACCATGCAGTATGCCCATCGGCTGGTGGACCTTTGCCGTCACCGGCATGCTGGCCTCCAGAAAATCCTCTCCAACCGCGCAGTAGACGATATCGAGCTGCTCCATCAGCGTATTGCGGCTCGCAGCATTGAGTTTGTCCAGAATTGAGGCAGCGCGCTGTGAATCCATTATCGGTTGTCCTGGTTAATATTCTTAATAAATTTTATTGATAGTCGTTGTTAATAGTTGTTATTACTGATTATTCTCACCCAGGTCGTCTGCATCATCGTCAAGATCGGTCTCGCCGTCATCCAGGCTCGCCTCATTCAAACGATAATCGATCCGGTACGGTGGTGGCTCGCCGCCTTCCCCTTTAAGGTAATGATCCATCCAGCGCATCAGACGCAGGCTGTAATCCCAGCGCGTCGCGGCGCGCTGGTTGCCGTGCCCTTCGCCGCGATACAGCACCAGTCGAAGCGGTGGCGGGTTGTCCTGCAGCGACAGGTAGCGATAGAAGATCTTGGACTGGGTCGGGTCGACTCGGGGATCGGCGTCGCCGTGCAGGATCAGAATTGGCGTTCGGGCACGATGCGCGTAAAAGATCGGACTGGCCTGGGTATAGAGTTCCCAGTCCTCCCACGGCCAGGTGCGGTAATGAACCAGGTAGAGTTCCTGGGGGATATCGGAGGTGCCGAGCATAGAGATCTTGTCCGACAGGCCAACGTTCATGACGGCCGCTGCGAAGCGCTCGGAGTAATAGGTGGCGCCCCAGGCGGATGCGTATCCGCCATAGGATCCTCCGGTGATGCCGACCCGGTCAGCATCAACCAGGCCGCGCTCGACCAAATAGTCGATGCCGTCAACCAGGTCGCTGAACTCCTCCATCGCCGGGCGGCCCTGCGAGGTCAGCGCAAACTCGACACCGCGTCCCGTGCTGCCACGGTAGTTCTGGTAGAACATGAAATAGCCTTCAGCGGCAGCGTGCTGGGCAGGCAGGTTGTAGGTCGTCAACCAGCCATTTGAATAATGCGCTTCCGGCCCGCCGTGGACGGCGAGGATCAGAGGGTAGCGTTGGCCTTCCTGGTAATCGAGCGGCCACACCAGCAAGCCCTGGATCTCCAGTCCGTCTGAAGCCGGGTAGGTCACGACCTCCTGCCTGGCCATCCGGACATCAGCCAGCCACGGGTTTGAATCTGTCAAACGCACCAATTCAAGATTTCGTCTCGACAGCGCATAGACCTCCCGTGGATGTTCAGGCTGGGTGGCGGAAAAAACCAGGCGTCCGTCGTCCGCAACCGTCAGGCCTTCAAAGATGACGCCATTTTCCTGAATCAGGGTCACCTGGCTGCTGCCGTCGACATTGATCTGACCGACTCGTGACTCGACGCCCTCATAACTGATGAAAACGACCTCGCCGGCCGCGCGCCAGTCCACGTGCCAGACATGTCCTTTCAGATTGGGCAGCAGGTTTCTCCATTCACCACCATTGCGTCCGGCGACCATCAACCGACCCTCGCGCGTATCGTGGAGATCGTCGGTGGCGATGAAGGCGAGGTGGGCGCCGTCCGGGCTCCAGGCCATTCGCCCCAGCTTGCCCGGATTTTCAATCCGCCCTAGTTCATCGCCGCCAGGTGAAACAAGGCGAATGCGCTGAAACATCAGGGTGTCATCAACCAGTTGTCTGGGCGTCACCACGACAGCCAGCCGGTCGCCGGCCGGAGACCACTGCACGGTCTGGACCGATCCTTCAATATCCAGCAACTCGGCAGCGGCATTCTCATCGGCCAAAGACTGTATCCAGAGACGGCGAGGCTGCCAATCTTCCTCATAGATGATCTGGTCAAAACCCTTGTCGCGCAGACGCTTTGTTTCGCTGTCTTCCTTCTCCGTCGCCACCAGGGCGACCCGCTCGCCGGTCGGATCAAAGCTATAGGCCGACACCCCTGAGGCCATGTTGGTCAGACGCATCGCTTCACCGCCGGCAACAGGGATGGCGTAAAGCTGGCGCTGGCTGTCATCACCGCGCCGGGCAAGGAAAGCGATCTCACTGCTGTCCCCTTTCCAGCTGATGTTTCCGACATTGACCTTGCCGGAGACAAACGGCCGGCTCACGCCGTTGCTGCCAATCACATGCAATTCAGTCCAGGCAGCACCATCATCCTGGCTCGAAAGATCACGCGGCACAATCCGCGTATAGGCAATCCTGCGGCCGTCCGGGCTGACCGCCACTTCACCGACAGTCCGCAGTTCGGCAATTTGCTCCAGCCGCATGCCATCGGCCAAAGCCAGTACTGGAAGGGGAATTATAAGCAATGAAATCAATAGCTTTTGCTTGAAAGTCATAGTAATTTCCAGGTTTGTACAGTTGTCGGGGAAGAACAGCGACCGGCAAGAGAGTAACAGAAGTCCATCAAAGCGGCGCAAGCACCTTTCCGGGGTTGAGGATATTGTCCGGATCGAAGGCCTGCTTGATCTGGCGCATGAGATCGATCTCCGCCGGGCTGCGCGAGAAGTGCAGGTTGTCGCGTTTGAGCAGGCCGACACCATGTTCGGCCGACACGCTGCCCTCGTGACGCTGGACCAGTCGGAAGACGTCCGGACTCAAGCTGCTCGCCGCGCGGTGAAAATCCTCCACCGTCCAGCTTTCGGGCTTGAGGACATTCATGTGCAGGTTGCCGTCGCCAATGTGGCCGAACCAGATCACTTCGAAGTCCGGGTAGTGACTGCCAACCAGTTCATCCAGCTCTCGCAAAAAAGCCGGCACGCGGCCGATGCGCACCGAAAGATCATTCTTGTAGGGTGTGCGTGCTGCGATGGACTCGCTGATCGCCTCGCGCCAGTGCCAGAGCTCGACGGCCTGGGCGCCCGACTGGCTGATGGTGCCATCGGCGACCAGCTCTTTGTCCACCAGGTGTTCAAAGACTCCAAGCGCCTGCTCCTGGCAGGACTGGCCCGGATCGTCAAATTCAACGATGGCATAAAACGGACAGTCATCGGTAATTGGAAAGTCCTGCCTGCCAACTTCGGCAACATGCCGGAGCGACTTGTCATCAAAAAACTCGAATGCCGAAAGCGTGAGGTCGCGGCGCAATGCCGCGAAGGCGGGCATGATGGCATCCAGGCTGGTAAACCCCAGCAGCAGAACGGACTGCTCAACAGGTGGGCGGGCCAGACCCATGGTCGCCTCGGTGATAATCCCAAGCGCGCCTTCACTGCCGATCATCAACTGGCGCAGATCAAGCCCGGCGTTGTTCTTCAGCAGGCCGCGATTCAAATGCAGTGTTTCGCCACTCCCGGTCACCACGGTCAGCCCGCGCACCCATTCGCGGGTCATGCCGTAACGAAGCACCCGAATGCCGCCGGCGTTGGTCGCTATGCTTCCGCCCACCTGGCTGGAAGCGGCGGCGGCCCAGTCAACCGGATAAAACCAGCCTTTTTCCGTGGCCCTGCGCTGCAGTTCACCGACCGTCATGCCCGCCTGAACCGTCATGCTCGGCTCGGTGGCGTCAAAGTCCAGCGGTTCACGCATTTTCTCCAGCGACACGACCAATTCCCCTTTGGCGGCAACCGCGCCGCCCGAAAGTCCGGTTCTGCCACCGCTTGGCACCAGGGACTTTCCGCTGGCTCTGGCCCAGCGCACCAGTTCGGCCACATCCCGAGTTGACCGGGGAAACAGAACGGCCTCGGGGGCCGGTTTCCAGAACCGGGTCCAGTCACGACCGTAGTGCTCCAGCGCCGAGGCATCGGTCAGTCGTTCAATATCGGGCAATTTCGTCATGCGTGGTATCCGCTCCGTCTGATCCTGACATAATGTGCCTGTAAATCCTGACAGGGAAATTCCTTTCAACCATGACCGCCAAGAATTACTCACTGGCCAAGAAAAAAATCAATTTTCTGCTTCTGGAAGGCATCCATGAGAAAGCGGGAGATTACATCCGCAACGCTGGATATTCCAGTATAGAGACCCGATCCGGCGCTCTCTCGTCCGACGAGTTGCACAAAGCGATTGCCGAAGCGCATTTCCTCGGCATCCGCTCGCGCAGTCAGATCACAACGGACATTCTGGATCAGGCCGGAAAACTAACCGCGATCGGCTGCTTCTGCATTGGTACAGATCAGGTCGACCTGACAGAGGCGCGCCGCCGCGGTATCCCGGTATTCAACGCACCCTACGCCAATACCCGTTCGGTCGCTGAACTGGTTCTGGCCGAGATTATCATGTTGATGCGTGGGATACCCGCCAAGAACGCCGCCTGCCACCGTGGACAGTGGCAGAAAACCGCGCGTGGCTCTCACGAGGTCCGCGGCAAGGTGCTTGGCATCGTCGGTTACGGCCACATCGGCACCCAGCTCGGCATCCTGGCCGAGGGCCTGGGCATGAAGGTGATCTATCACGATATCGTCGACAAGCTGCCGCTGGGCAATGCCGAACCGGCCGCCAGCCTGGATCAGCTTCTGGCCAGGGCCGATGTCCTGAGCCTGCATGTCCCCGATACGGCGCAGACCCGCGGCATGATCGGCGCAGCCGAACTGGCCGCGTTACGACCGGGCGCTCATCTGGTCAATGCTTCACGGGGCAATGTGGTTGAGATTCCGGCGCTGGCCAGCGCGCTGGCCGACGGCCGACTGGCTGGGGCGGCGGTTGACGTATTCCCGGTGGAACCTGGCAGCGCCGAAGAAGAATTCATCAGCGAGCTGCGTGGCATGGACAATGTCCTGCTGACACCGCATATCGGCGGCAGCACCCACGAAGCCCAGGAAAACATCGCCCTGGATGTTGCGGCAAAGCTTGTTCGCTATTCCGATAATGGCTCGACCATGGGCGCGGTCAATTTTCCGGAAGTCACGTTGCCCGATCATGTTGGCACCCGTCGCATCATGCACATTCATCGCAATGAGCCGGGCGTTCTGCAGGCGCTCAATACTCTCTTTTCCAGCGCCGGCATCAATATCGCCTCCCAGTACCTGCAAACCTTCACCGATGTTGGTTATGTGGTGATGGATGTCGAGGCCCCGGACACCCCGGCACTGGTCGCCGAACTGGACAAAGTGCCGGCTACAATACGGACAAGGTTTTTGTATTGATATCAATGACGCGTCAATCGCAGTTGGGCGTGCCCATAGAAGGATGAAATGGTATGAGTGAAATTCAGCTTGATGAAAACACCGGCCGGTTTTCGCTGGTCGTCGAAGGTCACACCTGTGTATTGGAGTTTGTGCGCGAAGATGGTGTGGTCAGCATGAACAGTGTTCGAGTGCCCGAAGCCGTTGGCGGCCGCGGCATCGCCGGAGAACTGACCCGCTTCGCCCTCGATTGGGCACGCACCGAAAACCTGACGGTATTACCACTCTGCCCTTACGTTTCCAAGTGGATCAAGGCCCACCAGGAATACCGCGATCTGCTGGCCTGAACAACAAGCGACTTAAACCAATCTTGAAATTCCGAGATTGGGCGGCGCGTCACCTCCGGGCGTCCCTGGCTTACTGGAACCTGCCACCCACGATCCGCCCCTGCGCGTCCAGTTCGGCGAAATAGCGGCTGTTGTTGGTGCGCAGCTCCTTCGTTGCCACGTCACCGGGCAAGACCAGGGTGAGGTCTGGATAGCGCGTGCGGAACGCATCTGGTGACGGCCGCTGCTCGATAAAGCTGGTGAAGCTCGACATGTTGGTAACGTAGCCGCGCTCGACGCTCGCGCTTGCCGTATCACGGGCTTGATCAGGTGACTCACAGGCCATCAACAACAAACAGCCAATGGCCATCGGAACCAGCAGCAGGCGGTTCAGTTTCATGGTTCTTATCCTTATATTGCATGACACATTTGGACGTCGATCCCAGGATCAAGTTCGATCAAGGCCACGGCCAAGCTTTTCAACCAGTTCATCGATCTGGTCCTCCGTAATAATCAGTGGCGGGCAGATCGCGATGGTATCGCCGGGCAAGGCCCGGACAACAAGCCCCTCGGCCAGACAGGCCGCGGCCAGTTTGAAGGCCATCTTGTCGCTCGGCGGAAAAGCACGCTTTGTCGCTTTATCGGCAACCAGCTCCAGACCGGCAATCAGGCCAATGCCGCGCAGGTTGCCGACCAGGGGATGCTCAGCCAACGGCTTCAGCCTGGCCTGAAGGATCTCCCCCATGCGCGCGGCATGAGCCATGATGCCGCGCTCTTCCATCAGTTCGAGGTTGCGCAGAGCCACGGCAGCGGCCACTGGATGACCTGCATAGGTGAGACCGTGAGCGAACAGACCGACGCCTCCGGCGGCCTCCTCGATGGCATCAAACATGAACGGCGGCACTGCCACGGCTGATATCGGCTGATAGGCTGAGGAGAGCGCCTTGGCCATGGTCATGGTGTCGGGCCGCATGCCGAAAGTCTGGCAACCGAACGGATTGCCGGTGCGGCCGAAGCCACAAACGACCTCGTCATCGATCAACAGAATGTCATTTTCGCGCAGGATGGGCTGGATACGCTCGAAATAGCCTGCCGGTGGAACGATGACGCCCCCGGCGCCCATCATCGGCTCAGCGATCATGGCGGCAATGTTTTCCGCACCCGCCTGCCTGATTACATCGCGCAACTCTTCGGCCAGTCGGTCAGCGAACGCGGCTTCACTCTCCCCTTCCCTGCCCTGGCGATAGAAATGCGGTGATGTCAGGTGTATGACGTCGTCCATCGGCAGGCTGAAATGCTTGTGGAAAGCCGGCAGGCCGGTCAACGCCGCCGTGGTCATGGTCACGCCGTGATAAGCATTGCCACGCGAGATGATTTTCTTCTTGTGCGGCTTGCCGATGGCGCTGAAGTAGTAGCGCAGCAGCTTGACCTGGGCGTCATTGGCGTCAGATCCGGAACAGCCGAACAGAAAGCGGGCCCCGGAGATCGGCACCCACTCCGACAGCTTCTGGGCCAGCCGAATGCTGGGCTCGTTGCTTTTCCCGGCGAACAGCGGCCCGTAACAGAGCTTTTCCATCTGCGCCGTTGCGGCCCTGACCAGTTCCATCTCGCCATAACCCAGGGCAGTGCACCACAAACCGGCCATGCCCTCAAGGTACTGGCGACCATCCGTGTCATAGATATAAACGCCCTCGCCTCGCGCCCATATCTGCGGTCCGCTGGCGCGGTGACCTTGCAGGTCCGTGGCGGGATGGAAGAGATGATCGAGATCGAGCTGAGTCAGCGATGAATTCAAGTTTGCAGTGGCTCCGATGCGTGCACGGGTCAACAATGGCCTGTTTCGTGCGTTTGACCGTTCCAGCTTGACAGGCAGTCGATACAATAGCAGAACACTCGCACCCTTCGGTGACCCCGATGATCATGAATACCTCGATTCGATTCAGCCTGTCTGTCGCCCTGCTGATCTTTGCTGCCACTGCGGGCGCAGACAACCACGCGCCAAGTGCCGCAGCCGAGATCATTGATGCTGATGCGCAGAGGATAGGTCAGGCCGACTTCGTTCAAGGCCCGACCGGCACGTTGATTCGACTGCAATTGCGCGGATTGACGCCCGGATGGAAAGCCGTCCACATCCACGGCAAAGGCACCTGTGAGGATCATGATCACGGATTTCAGGACTCAGGCGGACACCTGAATCCCGACGGACGAAAACATGGCCTGCTCAATCCCGAAGGGCCGGACGCGGGCGATCTGCCGAATTTCCATGTCCACGCCGACGGCTTTGCCTGGGTGGAATTCCATACCACTGCCGCCAGCCTGGACGGCAGCTTCGGCGCGCACATTCTGGGTGAAGACGGCGCCGCCCTGGTCATTCACGAAAACCCGGACGACCACGTCAGTCAGCCCATCGGCGGCGCTGGCGCCCGCATCGCCTGCGGCGTGATCAAGGGCTGAAGCCCCTGATTATCCGGGTGGCCAGGTCATCCGGCGACCGCCGAACAGATGAAGGTGAATGTGGTAGACCGACTGACCGCCATTCTGGTTGCAGTTGAAGACCAGTCGGTAGCCGTCATCACTCAAGCCCTCTGCGGCAGCGATTTCCCGCGCGGCGAGAACAAGCCGACCAACCAGTTCGGCATCGCCAGGCTCGAGGTCGTTGATGGTTCGAACGCGACGCTTGGGGATGATCAGGATATGGACCGGAGCCTGGGGGTCGATGTCGCGGAAGGCCAGCAGGTCGTCGTTTTCAAAAACGATGTCGGCCGGGATTTCGCGCCGGATGATTTTCAGAAACAGGTCGTCGGACATCACTGCACTCCTTGCTCGATTTGCTCCATGACTTTATAAGCCGCCGTGGCCGGATCTGGCAACTCGGCCGGGGTGACAACGGGCCAGGCTGCAGCCCGCAACGGGCTGTAGAAAGGCCCTGGATCAATATCGAGAATGCGTGGACCGCGTGGCCCCATTTCCCCGGCCAGGGCTTGGGCCATCCACGCACGACCGGCCTGGGCCAGCCCATAGGCCCCCCAATTGGGCGGCTTGTCCAGGCTGTGACGATCAGCGATGAAGACCAGCCTGGCGTCGGTGCGCCCGCGCATCAGGGGCAGGAGAACGCGGGTCAGCAGGAATGGGCCGGTCAATCCGGTTTGCAGGATTTTCATCCATTCCTCTGGTGGCTGATGCTCGATCGGACGCAGGGCAGTGAAGGTTGCCGCGTTATGCACCAGCACATCCAGGCCGCCGAACTGTGACTCGACGGTTTCAGCCAACTGGTCATAGTCGTCGGGACCGGCGCCCACCAGGTCCAGCGGTACCAGTGCCGGAGGCGGCAAGCCGCTTTCCTGCAACTTGTCATGCAGCGCATTCAGGCCGCGGGCATCGCGGTCGAGAGCAATACAGTCGGCGCCTGATTGAAGAACCTGGCTGACCAGTTCGCGGCCCAAGGCGCCCGCGGCGCCGGTAATCAGCCAGACCGGCTGTTTTTCTGCGTTCATTGGAATCAAAGCTGGCTTGTATAGTCTTACATTGTCGCAGATTCATCTTTGCGGTTGCGCTAACATGAACACTTCTGGATTTCGATGATGAGAACCCGCTCGCCGTGCCCTTCTACGAATACGTCTGCTCGCAGAACCCTGGCTGTGAACACTGCCGGGACCGGTTTACCGTTCTGCAACGCATCAGCGACCCAGCGGTCGATTGCTGTCCAACGTGCAAGTCGCCCGTCAGACGCGTCATATCCAGCCCATACGTTGTCGCCGGCCAGGCCCACAAGCTCACCGAATCCAGCATCGAGAAGGCGGGCTTTACCCAATACAAGAAAATCGGCAAAGGGGTTTATGAAAAAACCGCAGGAAAAGGCCCGGGGGTCATCAGTGCCGACTAAGCTCCGACCACCAGCGTTGGCCACCGTGCTGATTTTCGCCACCCTGCTTTTGGCCGGTTGTGCCACCAGCCCCGTCGCACCCGATGGTGCTCAGGTCGCCCCAATTGGTCCTGCTCACGTGCTGGCTGAAGTGGGCCACGAAGGCGAGCAGGTCATCTGGGGTGGCCGAATTGTCCAGGTCGAGAATTATTCGGACCACACGGCGTTGTCGGTCGTCAGTTATCCGCTTGATCGCGCTGATCGACCGCGTCTGGGTTCTGAAGCCGGTGTGCGGTTCCTGATCATTGAACCAGGCTTTCTGGAGCCGGTCGAATTCGCGCCGGGTCGCTTCGTAACTGTTCTTGGCCGGGTCGGTGGAATCGAAGAGCAGGCAGTTGGTGAGTATCTTTATGACCATCCCGTCCTCCATGCCGAGCAGATTCATCTCTGGCCCGCCGACCAATCCAGCTGGCAGCAACGGACCGGCTTTTCACTGGGCGTGGGTATTCGTCTCTGACCGAAAATTACGACGCTTTTTTCAATCGCCTCGCTGCCCACCAGACCCGCCACACATTGCCCGCATGACCAGGCAGCAGCATCCGATCCAAAATCACTTGCGGCTGTCTGGCCAAGCGGACTGCCAGGTGGCGATCCAGCGTCCACAGCAGTAACAGGTGGCGATGCCGCCATGCCGCCGGCCCGTCCAGGGCTTTCAACGCATGGGTGGCTCGCTCCAGGGCCTGGCTGAGCAATGCCCGGATCAGCCCGTTGAATGCCGGACTGGCCTTTTCGGTTAATGCGTCCCGGCGTGACACTTGATAATCGGCCTGCAGATCCAGCGGTACCAGCCAGCGATTGGCACGAGCGTCGATGGCCAGATCACGGGTGACGCGAATAAGATAAGACGCCGCTCCCAGTTCAATGAATGGCTCGTCAGTGACCAGATCCGGCTGGATCAGGCGCGCCTCAAGCACGCTGGCGGCCCCGCCCACCCGACGGAAAAATTGCCAGGCCTGAGGGGTACTTTCAAAACGCGGGTTGGCAACCGACTCACTGACGCCTTCGATCAGCCGATCGAAGGCGGCCGGGTCCAGTGTGTCTGAAACGCCGCTGGTGCCGAGCGCCTGGACCGCCGGGTGAGCATTGTCCTCCCGCAACGCCTGGCGCCACCAGTTCAACCTCGCCGCAGCCACCTCCGCGTTGCCGCCAGCCGCGGCAATCTCGGCAATAAGCGTTCGCAACGCGAGGATCGCATCCTGCCGGGCACTATCGGCAAACGGCAGCGTCGCCGCGAGCGGATTTCCTGGCAAAAGCAGGCGTTGGCGACACCATTCCAGCGGTTCCATCAATGCACCGTCGAACTGCCTTCGTCACCACTCTGGATAATCGCGGCCAGGTCGAGTTGATCAAAGTGATAGGCGCGGTTGCAAAACTGACAGCGAACTTCCACTACTCTTTCTTTTTCCGCCAGATCAGCCAATTCGTTCGCGCCCAGGCCCTGCAGGACGCCAAGGACTCGTTCGCGACTGCAGGGACAGTAAAATTCCAGCGAGCGGGCCGGCAACAGGCGTCGGTTTTCTTCATGGAACAGGCGCTGCAGCAATTCATCGCCCGCCAGTTGCAACATTTCAGCCGGGCCTACTGTGGCGAACAGGTGCAAGAGGCGATTCCAGCCGTCATCATCGGTGCCGTTGCCCGGCATCTGCTGAATCATCAGCGCGCAGGCGCTGCTCTGTTCAGGGCCCTTGTTCACCGCCAAGCGCAACCGGGTGGGCAGTTGTTCGGAGCGCAGAAAGTAGGCTTCTATGGCTTCTGCCAGGCTGAGCCCTTCCAGTGGCACAATGCCCTGCCAGCGCTGGCCCCCTTCGGGCGGGTCAAGAGTCAGGGTCAGGATGCCGTCGTTCAGAAGCATTGCGAACAACTGGTCGGCGGTGTCCGGAAAATCAGCATCATCGGCCAGACTGGCAATGGCTCGCAACCCTCCTTGCTCGGTACAGTCGGCCATTAGCAGTGATAGTGGGCCGGCTGAAGACTGCAACTGGAGACTTATGCGGCCCTTGAACTTGATTCCGGAAGACAGCGTTGCCACCACCAGCAATCCCTGGGTCAGCAGTTCAGCGACCGCGGGTGGATAAGCCGTCTCGTTCAGTACTTCATCAATCACTGCTTCCAGGCGAACCCAGACGCAGCGGGCGTTGATATCCTCGAACAGGACACGTTGCAGGTAGTCGGTTTGCTTCATTGTGCTGAGCGGTCCTTGATCTGCAGCATCGTCAGTAACTCGGATGGATGATGAATGATGGCATCGGCGCCCCAGCCGCTGGCATCGTCTCCTGACGGCAGATAGCCCCAGGAGGCAACAACCGTCATGACGCCCGCGCCCTTGCCTGCTTCGACATCCCGCGGGTCATCACCAATGAACATGACCTCTCCGGGCGCAAGGTTCAAGCGTCGACAGGCTTCAACGACAGGGGCCGGGTCCGGCTTGGCGCGGCTGGTGGTATCACCGGCAACCAGGCAGTCAAAAAGACCGGCCCAACCGGCGCGCTCGACGACCGGCACGGCCAGGGCTTCGACCTTGTTGGTGACAATCCCCAGGCCAAGTGCGTGAGCCCGAAGCTGATTGAGCAGCAGCTCCACGCCGTCGAAAACGTGGCTCCGGACCCAAATATTCGCCGCGTAGTGACTGAGGAACTCGTCGCGCAAATCGGCTGCGTTGTATCCAGGCTCATGATCAAAACCCGCTGCCAGAAGCCCGAGCGCGCCGCGCGTCGCCATGGGCCGCAGCCTGGATTCGTCCATCTCATCCAGACCGCGGGCGGCACGCAACGCCATCAGGGTGCCAACCAGGTCCGGCGCGGTATCGACCAGGGTCCCGTCCAGGTCGAACAGCACGGCTTTCGGCAACAGTTCGGGCTTGAATGACGCCATTAACTGGGTCGCGATGCGTGCAGCAGGTAATTGACCGTCGGCCGAGCGCCGATCCTGACCGTGCGTGAAAACGGGTTGTAGCTCATTCCACTGATATCCCTGATCACCAGCCCGGCCTGGCGACAGGCGCTGGCAAGCTCGTCGGGGCGAATGAGGCGGTCGTATCGATGCGTTCCTCGCGGCAGCAAACCCAATACATACTCGGCGCCCACGATCGCTGTTGCCCAGGCCAGCGGGTTGCGATTGATGGTCGAGAAAAAAAGATCTCCCCCGGGCCGGCAAAGCGCGGCACAGGCGGCTACTGTGCTGGACGGATCCGGAACGTGTTCAAGCATTTCCAGGCAGCACACTACGCCAAATGAACCCGGGGCTTCGACCGCGATCTCTTCGGCCGTGATCAGCCGGTAGTTGATCTCCAGGTCCGATTCGGATTGATGCAAACGCGCGACGGCAAGCGGCTTGTCAGCGACATCGATCCCGGTGACCTGCGCCCCTTGCTGCGCCAGGGCTTCGCACAGGATGCCACCGCCGCAGCCGACGTCCAGAATCGCCTCGTCAGCCAGTCGGGCGCGCGTTGCAATGTAGTCGACCCGCGGGCCATTGATGTCATGCAATGGCTTGAAATCACCATCCGGGTCCCACCAGCGGGCTGCCAGGGCGTTGAATTTGTCGGCTTCGCGCTGGTCAAGGTTGCGACCGTCGATGCCTGGTTCCATGCCATTGCTCATAGGTGCGCCGCCGTGCTGAGTTGGCCAAGCCGACGCTGCCAATCACCTGCCTGGCGCACAACTTCCCTGGCATCAAGTCCGGCATAACGCCCCGCGCTGAACACCGATTTGCCGGCGACCCATACCTGGCGTACCTGCTGCCTGGAGCAGGCGTAAACGAGCTGGGAGACCACGTTGTGTACTGGCTGGGTTTCCAGAGCATCGAGCCCGACCGCCACGAGATCGGCTTGTTTTCCGACTTCAATGGTACCGATCAGGCCATCAAGGCCAAGGGCGCGGGCGCCCTGGATGGTGGCCATGGACAGCGCCTGTGCCGCCGGCACAGCCTCCGGATTACCGCTGTGCCCCTTGGCCAGCAGCGCCGCCAGCCGCATTTCGGCGAACATGTCCAGGGTATTGTTACTGGCGGCGCCGTCGGTACCGATGGCGATATTGACGCCGCGCGCATCCAGCGCGGCGATCGGGCAGATACCGCTGGCCAGCTTCAGGTTCGAAGCCGGGCAATGGACTACATGAACGCCGGCCCGGGCGATCCGGTCCATCTCGGTGTCGCTGAGCTGGGTCATGTGTACGGCCAACAGACGCGGCCCAAGCAAGCCCAGGCCTTCCATGCGATCAAGCGGGTGCTTGCCGTGCTGGCTCAAGCTGCCTTGGACTTCTCCGGCCGTTTCCAGTAGATGAAGATGAATGGGCACATCCATCTCTTCGGCCAACTCGCCCATGCGCTTGAATGCCTGGTCGCTCACGGTATACGGCGCATGCGGGGCGAAGGCGGTGGTCACCAGCGGCTCTGAAAGAATGGACTGATGAAACGCCAGCCCGCGGCTGAAGTAGTCGTCCTCGGTTTCCGCCCAGGCCGTTGGAAGGCTGATGATGGGTATGCCGATGACGGCCCGCATGCCCGCCCGTACAGCGGTCGCCGCGGTAACGTCAGGGAAAAAGTAGTTGTCGTTGAAACAGGTCGTCCCGCCGGCCAGCATTTCGGCGATGGCCAGTTCGCTGCCTGCGCGCACAAAATTCGAGCGCACCCATCGCTGTTCAGCCGGCCAGATATGGTTTTCAAGCCAGTCCATCAATGGCAGATCGTCAGCCAGACCGCGCATCAGGGCCATGGCCGAATGCGTATGGGCATTGATCAGGCCCGGAATCAGGGCGCATCCCGGCAATCGCTCGATCTCGACGCCGGTATGCCGGCTGTCGAGCTCTGCTGCCGGCAGCACATCAACAATGCGGTCGTCACGAATGACCACCGCATGTTGCGCCAGAACGCAGTTCTCCGGACAGACCGGCACCACCCATTCCGGCAATAGCGCCCGCGCCGTTTCCGACATGATTATTCCTTGACCCGGGAGACGTACTCGCCCTTGCGGGTATCCACCTTGATCACCTCGCCCTCCTGGACAAACAGCGGAACTCGCACAGTCGCCCCTGTTTCGAGCCGGGCCGGCTTGCCGCCACTGCCGGACGTATCGCCCTTGAGACCAGGGTCGGTTTCAACAATTCTCAGTTCGACAAAGCTTGGCGGCATGACGGTCAGGGGCTCGCCGTTCCACAGGGTCACCTGGCACATGTCTTCTTCCTTCAGCCACTGGGCACTATCACCCACAGCCGCTTCACTGGCGGCAAGCTGTTCGAAACTGGTCGGGTCCATGAAATGCCAGAACTCGCCATCGCTGTACAGGTACTGGATTTCCTTTTCGAAAACGTCAGCCGCCTCCACAGTCTCGTTGGACTTGAACGTCCGTTCAATCGTGCGGCCCGTTTTCAGGTTGCGAATCCGCACCCGGCTGAAGGCCTGGCCCTTTCCCGGCTTGACGAATTCGTTTTCAACAATGTTGTAGGGGTCGCCATCCAGAATGATCTTGAGGCCGGATTTAAATTCACTCGTGCTATAAGTTGCCATGGTTTCTCCGAATTACAATAACGCCCCTGCCAGCAAATTGGAGTGACAGGGGCGATGACAGGCGTCAATAATCGATCGCAAGCCGCCATTTTAGCGCGAAGGGGCCTCAAGCCCAAGCAATCTGCGTGGCGTGACCAGATTCGTACCGCATTCCGGGATCCGACCGAACTGCTGGCCTATCTCGAACTGGCACCCGATCACGCTCGTTTTCCGACCAAATCACCCTTCCCGATGCTGGTGCCACGGGCCTTTGCCGGGCGCATGGAGCGCGGCAACCCCGATGACCCCCTGTTGCGGCAGGTTTTGCCGGACCATCGTGAAGCCGACGCGGTAGCCGGCTTCGTTTCCGATCCGGTTGGCGACAACGGCAGCAGGAAGGCGCGCGGCCTGCTGCATAAATACGCTGGACGGGCCTTGCTGATCACCACGGGCGCCTGTGCGGTTCATTGCCGGTACTGCTTTCGCCAGGCGTTTCCCTATGCCACTGATCATGCCGGCCCGGGCCAATGGCATACCGCTATCGAGTACATTACTTCGCGGCCGGATATCGAAGAGGTCATCCTGTCTGGCGGCGATCCGCTGATGTTGAGCACCGGACAGTTGCAAAAGCTCAGTGATCAACTGCGTGCGATCAAACACATCAGACGGCTGCGGCTGCACACCCGGCTGCCTGTTGTGCTGCCCGATCGGGTAACGCAGCATTTGTGTGAATGGATCGACAGCCTGCCATGGCCAGTTGTCATAGTCGTTCACGCCAATCATGCCAATGAATTCGATGACCAGGTCGATCAGGCAATGGACCGCCTGCGCCGTGCCGGGGCTCATCTGCTCAACCAGAGTGTATTGCTGGCCGGTATCAACGATAATAATGATGCACTGGTCGCATTGATGAGGCGCAGTTTTTCCGCCCACGTGCTACCTTATTACCTGCATTTGCTGGATCGCGTTGCGGGGGCGGCACGATTCGAAAGCGATCAGCAACTTGCCTTGACGTTGCACGATGCCATGCGCGTGCAATTGTCGGGTTATCTGGTGCCGCGCCTCGTGCGCGAACAAGCGGGAGCACCATACAAGCTGCCGGTACTCTGACCGGCATTAGCCAAACTAAACCGCAGACTAATTCAGGAAATCTTCATGGCCAGCCCTACCACTGAAATCAGGATTCTGGTTGTCACTGATGACCCCGGCTCTCCCCGAGAACTGCAGCAGATGCTGGGCGATGACAGTGGCGCGCGCACCCTGTTTGCAGACACCAGCAACGCTGTCACCCGGACCTTCGAAACTGACGACGTCAATCTGGTCATCATTCTCGTCGATGCCAACGATCTGACGCTGCTTGAATCGGTCAGCCGTATCACGCGCGAGCAAAACCAGCCTATCCCCATTATGGCGATCATCAAAGCCGAAGATGCTCGCTCGGCAATGTCGGCGGCTGTCTGCGGAGTCGAAGGATGCGCATTGGCCACCAACCCCCGCCAAATCAAGCGTCTGGCGCTGTTTTTGGTGGAGTCGGTACGCGCCCGAATAGACGCCCGTACCGCAACGCGTCGGCTGGAGGAAATTGAGGAACGCTACACGCTGCTGCTCGACAGTTCCAGTGAAGCCATCGCCTACATTCACGAAGGCCTGCATATTTACGCCAATCGGGCTTACCTGGAGCTGTTCGGATATGACAGTTTCGAGGATCTCGAAGGCCTGTCCATGCTGGATCTGTTATCTGCCAGCAAAGAAGTCCCCAACCTGAAGAAAGTGCTCAAGGCGCTCTCGCGCGACGAAATCCCCGAAGAGGCGATGGTTCTGAATGCCCATCGCCAGAATGGCAACGAATTCCGGGCCATGGTCGACTTTTCGCCAGCTCGCTACGGCGGTGAGTATTGCGCCCAGATGCTGGTGCGGGAGCAAGTGACCAGCGCCGATCCGGCGCTGGCCGAGGAATTGGAGAAACTCAAATCCAGCGACATGCTGACCGGCCTGCTCAACAGAAGCGCCTTTCTCGAACAACTGCGCGCCGAAACGGAAAATCGCACCGACACCGCTGGCCTGACCGTGCTGATGTGCAGCCTCGACGGCTATCAGGACATGCAATCACGGCTCGGTCTCGGCGCCACCGACACGCTCATTCGTGAAGCCGCCGAGCTGTTCAAGACCGCCAGTGGCGACTGCCTGGCAATGGCCCGTCTCAGTGATCATACCTTCGGCATCCTGGCCGACTGCGCAAGCCGCGAAGACGCTGAGAGCAAGGCATCAGGAATCGTGGACCATTGTTCAGGGCGCATCATCGATGTTCGCGACATCAGCTTGAATATTTCGGCCAGCGTCGGCCTGGCCATTGCGGGTAGCGAGGTTTCCAATGCGGACCTGCTGGTGGCCCAGGCCAGCTCCGCCTTGAGCGAAGCTCTGCACGCCGGAGGCGACGCATACGTCCGCTATCACCCACGCGTCACTTCCGATGGTGACGAAGACGACAAGGCCTGGGAAGCGCGTCTTCGTCATGCCCTCGACAACGACGAATTCCGCCTGGTCACCTCCGCCATCACCAGCATGGATGACGACGGGTTCCTGATCAACGAGGTGGAAACCCGGCTGCGCAGTGAAGACAGCGACGAAGTCCTGATGCCGCAAACCTACTTGCCAGCTGCTTCAAGAATCGGGATGGCGGTCAAACTCGATCAGGACATGATTCGACGCCTGACCCTGACCCTGGCTGAAAAGGAATCGGTCAATGATCATCATTGGCTGGTGCCGATTTCGCTGGCCACCATGAACGACCCGGCGGCCATCAAGGAACTGGTCGATTTGTTCAGCAAGAAAAAGCTCGACCCCGCTCACCTGATCTGGGGCTTACGCGAACCGGAAGTGCGGGAAAAGCTGCGCCAGGTGCAGTCGTTTATCGAAACCTTCAAACCCATGGAGGCCCGCTTCGCATTGTGCGATATCGGACCGGACTCGACGGTTGAGCCGTTGCTTCGCCATCTTGAGCTTGATTTTCTGCGCATGGCACCGGAGATGATTCAGAATCTGAGCGGCAACGATATGCTGCGCCAGCAACTTGCGGAGCTGGTCGGTCATGCCGACGAACACCAGGTCCGTGTCATCGCGCCCAAGGTGGAGCACACCGGTGACCTGGCCACGCTTTGGCAGTTCGGCATCACCCTGGTCCAGGGTGATTTCGTTCGCGAAGAGGCTTCGGCCTAGTGGGCCACGCAGTAGATTAGGTAAGGCTCAGTCGCAAGAGTCGCTGCGCCGGGCCCAGTGGCCCGGCGCAGGATACGGCACTAATCGGTCAGCGCGGCAATCCGCTCCTCGATCGGAGGGTGGCTCATCAACAAGCGTTTGACACCGCTTCCAACACGGCCGCGAATGCCGAATGCCTCGACCGATTCAGGCAGTTGACTGGGACGGTTGACCGCTTGCAGGCGGCGCAGAGCCGCGGCCATGTTGGCCCGGCCTGCCAGGCTGGCACCGCCGGCGTCAGCCCGGAATTCGCGCCAGCGCGAAAACGCCATGACGATCATGCTGGCCAGGATTCCCAGGATCATTTGCAGCGCGATGACCGAGATGAAGTAACCAGGGCCATAACCCCGTTCACTGCGAAACACAGCCCGATCGATGATTTGACCCAGCACCCGCGACAGGACCAGAACAAAGGTATTGAGCACCCCCTGGATCAGGGTCAGAGTGACCATGTCGCCGTTGGCCACATGGCTGACTTCGTGAGCGAGCACCGCTTCCACTTCGTTGGGCTTCATGCTGCGCAAAAGGCCTGTACTGACCGCCACCAGGGAATTGTTGCGCGAGGCGCCTGTGGCGAACGCATTGGGTTCGGGCGCATCGTAAATGGCCACATCCGGCATGCCGATACCGACGGCCTTGGCCTGGCGCGCAACCGTGTCGACCAGCCATTGCTCGGTCTGGCTGCTCGGCCGCGTGATCACTCGTGCACCGGTTCCTCTCAAGGCCATGCGCTTGGACATGAGCAGGGAAATCACCGCCCCGCCCATGCCGAACACCAGGGCGATCACCATCGTCACCGTCAGATCGACGTTGATCCCCTGGCTGACCAGCCAGGGCTCGAGCAGGGTCATGACGACACCCAGCACCAGCAAAACTGCCAGATTGGTACCCAGGAACAACGTTACTCTTCCCATCAACATGCCTCAATCGATTTCAACTGCAGCGTAAAATGGCTGCGTGATTGTCAAAATACAAGACCGTGACATCCGATCCTGAACCCGATGATAGACCGCGTCGAGGTCGCTTTGCGCCCTCGCCCACCGGACAGTTGCATTTCGGCTCGCTGTTGGCTGCAACCGGCAGCTACCTCCAGGCCAAAGCGAACGGGGGCGAATGGCTGCTGCGCATCGAAGACATCGACCCGCCGCGGGAAGTGCCGGGCGCGGCCCTGGCGCAGATTGAAACCTTGCGTATTTTCGGCATGATGCCTGATCGACCGATTGACTGGCAGAGCCGGTTCTCCGCCCGCCACCACGCCGCGCTGGCCGAGCTGTTGGCGTCCGGTCAGGCATTCTATTGCGGTTGCACCCGCCGCGATCTGCCGGAAAACGGAATCTATCCTGGCACGTGTCGGGACGGGATACCCGCCGGCCGCCAGGCGCGCAGCATTCGGCTGAAGACCATTGATCAGGACATTGGCTTTGCTGACGCCATCCAGGGTGAGAACCGACAGAACCCCGCGTACGATTGCGGCGACTTCATCATCCGCCGGGCCGATGGCCTGATTGCCTATCAACTCGCAGTTGTCGTTGACGATGCCGCAGCGGGTGTCAGTGAGATCACACGAGGAGCCGATCTGATCGAATCAACCGGACGGCAGATTCATGTTTACCGCTGCCTGGGACTGGAACCACCAAGATATGCCCACCTGCCACTGGTTGTCGACGACGATGGTCGCAAGCTCAGCAAGTCCGATGCGGATGATCCGGTACATCACCAGCGTCCGCAAACCGCCCTTCGCCTGGTTCTGCGTGCCCTGGGACATGAGCCCCCGGCCGGCGTGAGAAGCCTTGAATCCATATGGCGCTGGGCGCTGGATCATTGGGAAATCGAGCGGGTTCCCAAAGGGCCGGTCAGCATCAGGGTTCATCCGCGCCAGCAGTGAAGCTATACTGGCCGGCATGCCCCTTTCTATTTGCAGGACCCAATGAATCCGAATTACCTGGATTTCGAACAACCGATCGCTGAGCTGGAAGCAAAAATCCGCGAGTTGCGCAACGTTGGTTCAGACAATTCCATGAACCTTGAGGAAGAAATTCAGCGCCTCGAACAAAAGTGCCGTGAGCGCACCCAGGCGATTTTCTCCGGCCTGAGCGAGTGGCAGATTTCCCAGCTTGCCCGCCATCCGCGGCGGCCCTACACGCTGGACTACATTCCGATGATCTTCGACCGCTTCGAAGAACTTCATGGCGACCGACACTATGGTGAAGATCATGCCATCGTCGCCGGTCTGGCCTCGCTTGAGGGTCGCGGCGTTATCGTGATCGGCCACCAGAAAGGGCGCGACACCAAGGAAAAGGTTCACCGCAACTTCGGCATGCCTCGACCGGAAGGCTATCGCAAGGCACTGCGCCTGATGGAGATGGCAGGCCGGTTCAATCTGCCTGTGATTACATTCATCGACACACCCGGGGCCTATCCCGGCGTCGGCGCCGAAGAGCGCGGCCAGTCCGAAGCGATTGCCCGAAATCTTGCGGTCATGGCGCGTCTGCCAGTGCCGATCATCTGCAACGTCATCGGTGAAGGCGGCTCCGGTGGCGCCCTGGCGATTGGCGTGGGCGATCGAACCAACATGCTCCAGTACAGCATTTATTCGGTCATTTCACCGGAGGGTTGTGCGTCCATTCTGTGGAAAAACGCTGGCAAGGCCGAAACCGCGGCTGAAGCACTGGGCCTTACCGCGACGCGTCTGCGCGAGCAGAAACTGATTGACAAGGTCATCAGGGAACCGCTCGGTGGCGCTCACCGCTCACCGCAGCAGGTTGCCGTCAAGCTGAAGGAAACCATCGTTGCCCAGCTTGATTACCTGTTGTCGCGCCCTGAGGAAGACCGTCTTCAGGAACGCTATAACCGCCTGATGAGCTACGGCGCTTTCGAACACGGATGAAACCCGCGCCTGGGGACCCAGCCTTCCTGGAGCCAGCAAGGTTTCCCGGAGCCGGTCGTATCCTGGTCGCTTTCAGCGGCGGGCCGGATTCAGTTTGTCTTGCCGCCCTCTTGGCGCGTAGCTGCAAGACACGACCGGTTTCCTGCATCCATGTCGACCATGGCCTGGACTCTGAAAGTGCCGAGCGTGCGCTCCGTGCCGACGCGATCTCCCGATCCCTGGGCCTGAACTGTGTCATCGAGCAGGCTGTCGTCGGTCGCAAACCCGGCCGCGAGACGGGCTACGAGGGTGGCACCGAGGGCGGTGCGCGCAAAGCACGCTACGCGATTTTCTCCCGACTTTTGCAGCGCGGAGAGACACTGGTCACCGCCCATCACGCCGACGATCAGGCAGAAACCATTCTCATGCGTCTGTTGCGCGGCGCCGGACCGGCGGGCCTCTCCGGTATTCCGCACCAGCGTCCATTCGGCAGCGGCTGGCTGGTGCGACCGCTGCTTGACTGGTCAAGATCCGACATCATGGCCTGGCTTGAAAACGAAAAGCTGGTCTGGATTGCTGACCCTGCAAATGATGACCCGAACTTTGACCGCAATTTCGTCCGCCACGAGATCATGCCCCGGCTTGATGCCCGCTGGCCCGGTGTTGCCGGAGCCATTCGTCGCGCGGGCCGGCTGAGCGAAGGGGCAGCCGATGCCGTCACCCAGATCGCAAGGATTGACCTGGCCCAGTGTCTGAACCCGAACCGCTTGCTCAGCCTGAGCTGCCTGCAAGCACTGCCCTCGTTCAGACAGGCTGAGATGCTGCGCTACTGGTGCCAGAAGGAATCCCGACCAACCCCACCGGGAGCACAACTCGATGAATTTCTCAGCCAGCTTGAACATGCCGCTTCAGATCGCCAGCCAATGCTGAACTGGGCCGGCCAGACCCTCCATGCCTACAATCGCTGGCTGTGGCTCGACCAGGAACGAGCCAGGCCGTCATCCGATCCCATCGCCTGGTCAGGATCGGAACCGTTGATGTTGCCTTCGGGTGCCGGCCAACTGGCGCTGACCGGTTCGGGCGCCGCGCTCTGCCCCGCCCTGACTGTCCGCTTCGGCCAGCCTGCAGAGAAAATCCGACTACCCAATCGCAAACACCGTCACTCGGTCAAAAAGCTGATGAGTGAAGCCGGCGTTCCACCCTGGCAGCGAGCGCTCTGGCCTCGCCTCTGGCAGGGCGAGAAACTGCTCGCTGTAGGTCAGCGCTGGCTGGACCAGCAGTTCGCCAGCGATCTGGCAGCCTTGGATCTCAAGCTCACCTGGAAGACCGACCTGCACGGTGCCGGGGCTGGGTTAGAATACACCCCATGAGTACCAATGCTTCAAAAGATATTGAACCGGACTTCGAGTCGGCGCTGAAACAGTTGGAAACCGTGGTCGAGCAACTGGAGTCCGGCGACCTTGGCCTGGCCGACTCGCTGAAACATTTCGAGCAGGGCGTCACTCTCAGCAAGCAGTGCCATGCCATGATCGACAAGGCCCGTCAGTCCGTCGAACTATTGACCAACCCGGACGACGAAGCCAGCGTTGCGGACTTCGATGTCAGCAATCAGAGTCGCGACATACCGTCCTGAAAGTCAGGTTGATCCGCTCCCCGACCTCCTTGCGCGTTCGTGGCACCTGATGCAGCCAGTGTTTTTGCAGGTCACCGCCCATCACCAGCAAACTGCCATGCTCAGGCCTGAACTCGAGCCGGTCGCCGTTATCCCGCGACTTGAGCATGAAGCGCCGTTGGGCCCCGAATGAAACCGATGCGATCAAAGGGCGATCACCAAGATCCCGCTCGCTATCGGCGTGCCAGCCCACAGCATCATCACCATTGCGATACAGATTGCAAAGGACACTGTTGAATTTCACCCCCAGAATCGAGGCCAGGCGGTCCTGAATTGTCAGCAGTGGCGTTGTCCAGCCGGGCGCTTTCAGGGTTGCGCCTGAATACCGATAGCCCAACCCGAGGTCACCATGAAACGCCACCAGACGAGGCTGCACAACGGGTCTGCCAAACATCATGATCGATCGCTGCTGCCAGTCAAGGCCGGCCCGAAGCTCCAGAAACAACTTCGAGGCTGACGATTCATCAAACAGCGTTGACAGATACCGGACAAATCCATCCGGCGCCAACCGAAATTCCTGCATGCTCTGCAAGTCCCGGTCGAATCCGGTGTCGGGTTGAACTTCCATGCGGGTTATCGGGCCTTTGCCAGCAGCCACCAGGCGAACAGGGATAGAAGCACTGGCGGGGCCAACGCCACGGGAATGACGGGCAGGCCCAGGACCAGGCCGGCAAAGCTGGTCAGTTCAGCCAGCAACTGGAACCCCAGCCCAAGCGTCAAGGCCGCCACGACGCGAACGCTCACGGCCCGGCTCTTGAGCGGCACGGCCGCGGTCGCCATGGCCGCCAGCACCATTCCCAGGCACGACAAAGGCAATGCCAGGCGGCGCCACAACACCATCTCGAACTCGGCCACCTCCTGGCCGCGCTGCTTCAGTCCCGCGACGTATTGCCAGAGATCCAGCAATGGCAGACTGGCCGGTGGACTGAGCAAGAGTTCAAGCTGGCGAGCGCTGAGAAAAGATTCCCAGAGCAATGAATCGCGCCTGGAGTAGTAGGTCTCATCCTGTTGGCTGAAATCCCGCACCCTGACTTCTTCCAGACGCCAGCGAGCGTCCGGCTGGATCATCGCCTGATCGGCCTGAACATGGCGCATCAGGCGCCCTTCATCACCGTACACGTAAAGGTTGATGTCCGTGGGGATGCGACCCAGTCTAAGGCTTTGCACGTTCAGGAATTCATCGCCCTGGCGCACCCAGAGCCCATGCCAGGGATGCCAGAGGCTGCTCTCGCCCAGGGAAGCGCCCATGATCCGGTCGGGCCCCTGATGAACCAGCGGCGTCACCCACTGCAGCGCCGCCAGCGCGGCCAGGGCAATCGCAAAGCCCGGAATCAGCGCGATGGAGGTCAGGCGCCAGATCGAAACGCCGGCTGAGCGCATCACCGTCAGTTCGTTTTTTGCCTGCAAGCTACTCATTGCCGACGCGGTTGCCAGAACCGTGATCACGGGCAAAAGGTCGACCAGGGCTTCGGGCACCGCCATTGCGGCGTGGAGCGCTGCCAGCAGCAGATCCATTGACCCACCGACGCCGGCCTCAAGCAACTGCAGCATCTCCAACAGCCATAACAAGGCGCCCATGGCGACGGCCGCCACCAGGTAGGCAGCCAACAGCCGACCGATCATATAACCCGCCAGAATCCTCACAAGGGCGCACCCGGACCACGCTGGACGAACCAGTAACGAATCATCAACACAACCACCACCGCCATTGGCGCGTAGAAGACGCCGGGCCACGCCACGATTGTGCCTCGCTCAAGCCAGTTGATGAGCATGCCTAGCAAACTGAAATAAATCGTACCGACCACGCTGGCTGACAACACCCTGGCCGACTGGCCCAGACGTGGATTGATGCGACTCATGGCAACGGCCGCCAGGGCCAGCACAAGCACCGAAATGGGGCTGACCAGGCGCCAATGGAGTTCAGCGACCTCGATCGGAACATTGGTACCCACCAGCGACAATGTACTCATCGCCCGCCTGAGCTGTTCCCGCCGTGGTGGCGGGCGTGCCTGAAACACCACTTCAAACTGGTCAAAACGTCCGATCAGGTCACTCTCGCCCTGCGCTTCAATTCGGTAGCTGCGGACATCGCCGGAAAAGACCAGCCGGATCACATTATCGCCATCGTCCTGCTGCTCCAGTCGACGCGCCCGCAAGACGCCACCGGAGTCATCCAGGCGCTGGTGGACCATCACCTGGTCCAGGCCCCCGGCACTGCGCCCCTCCGCATAGATCAGCCACTGCTGGTCACCGACCAGGAAACGCCCGGGCTCCACGCGCTCGAGATTCAATTCAGCGGCCATCGAACGCTCCAGGTCATACAAGGTTGCATAGGCCCAGGGACGAAAGACCATCGACATGGCGGCCACCAGCAGGGCCAGCAGCAGAACCCACATCCCCAAAGCGCTCAGAATTCGCCGTCGCCCGGCGCCAGCGGCTGCCAGGGCCACCACCTCATGGGCGGACTGCAGGCGTCCCAGACCCATGACGATGCCCAACAGCAGCGCAATGGGCAGCAAAACATCCAGAAAAAGGCCAAGGCGCAGAACCGCCATGCGCCCAACGATGTTCATGGGCAAGCCTTCGATCGCGGCCCGACCCAGCAGCTGGCTGGCATAGAACACCAGCACGACAACCACCAGAAAGACAAACACCCCCAGCACCGGGCGCAGGATCTCGCGGGCCAGGTAGCGTTCGATGATCAGCATGCCTGGCCTCGTTCTGCCTGCCCGCGTGCCTGCTCACGTTCGGCGATGACCTGCTCGACCAGTTGCAAATCCGCTATGGAGTCCACATCCACCGCGCAGAGCGGGTCATCAAGAAGTACCGGACGAATGTCCACGTTCAAGCGATCCGAAAGTGCCGAAAAAGCTTCATGCAGGCCAAGCCTGCCAGCCAGATAGCGGGCGAGATTGGCCCAGCCGAGCAGCGATACGATGCGCCAGGGACGCTTGCGGTCCTGCTCCACCTGGCGCCAGCGCCGGACTACCGCATCTGCTTTTTGCGACCGAAAAACAAACAGGTTGGTGCCGCAAATCGCCCGGTCACTGAACCGGTAGCGGGTGCGGCGACTGCCTGGAAATCGCCGCATCACAGCCTCCCAGTCCACCAGCCCGGCCTGGAGATCGGCATCTCCGTTCACCGACAGCAACTGATCCATCCATTCGTGACTTAACAGCGGATGGTCTCCGGTGGCAAGCAGTACAGGACGGGTCCTGTCAGCCGCAGCAAGGGCCTTGGCGACGCTCTGACTGGGCGAGCCCGCAGGCTCGAGCCACAACAGCCGATCGGCCGCCAAACCAGCCGCATCAACCGCCGACTGGTAATCCTGGCCAAATGGCGCAACCAGCAGTATCCGATTCAATCCCTGCCAGCCGGCAATCCCACTCAGCACGCGCGTCAACATGGGCTGCCCAGCGACGGGCACCAGCGTTTTTCCAGTCACACCCGCCGATTTTGCCAATGGGTCGTCGGTTCCACGATCACCGGCCAGCACGATGACATCAATTGCTGTTGCAACCCTCATTCAATCGATTAGCCGTCGTTGGTACATGCGGTATCGCTTGTATAGATGCCCACCCATGGCTTCAATCAGTGAATTCATGCCTTGGTTCGTCTCCAGTATCCAGGAAAGTTCAACTTGTCGAATGCCGTCTGCATGCAGCGCATGACGTACCTGATCGATCATCCCGAAGCTGATTGCCGCCCCCAGCGGGCCGCGCTGAAAACTGCGGCGCACGCCCATCAAGGGCACCCGCGCAGTTGTCGCGGCTCGACTCTTGAGTCGCCACAACAACCGCGCCCAACCAAACGGGAGCAACCGACCATTCAAGTCCGCAATCAACTCGTTGATGTTCGGCAACGCCACAAGAAAACCGGCTGGCTGGTCATCGACCTCGGCTATACAGGTGTAGCCGGGGCGGATAATCTGACGCAGTTCCCGCCCCATATGCTCAAACTCTGCTTCGGTCAATGGCACAAACCCCCAGTTCGCCGACCAGGCATCATTGAAGATATCACGCAACAGGGCAATCTCCTGTGGGTATCTTGAGAAATTCATCGGCCGAAACCGGATCCGGCCACCGACCCGCTTGAGCAGTCGCGTCATTGCCGCCGGTGGGTTGAAGTCAGGCGCCATGCTGTACGCGAGCAGATCCATGGCCTTGCCGAATCCCAGGGCTTCGAGACCGTTGGCGTACCAGGCCGGCGCGTGCCCCATCATCAGCATGGGTGGCGTATCACGCCCGTCGACAAGCAGCCCGCATGCCTGGTTGACACCCAGATCATAAGGCCCGCGAATGACCTCGCAACCCTCTGATTTCAACCATGCCGACGCAGCCTGGATCAGTGAGGCAAGAACATCCCCGAACTCGAGCACTTCGAGTTGGCCGAAGTACCCGATTTTGTGCCCGTCCTCAAGCTGCTGCAGGTCATCGACCTGCGCGCTGATGGTACCGACCACCCGTCCCCGCAGCCTGGCAATGAAAGGAACGGCCCTGGCGTGGGCAAACCACGGGTGCCCTGATGACCATTGTTGGCGACGTTCGTAACGCAGCGGCTCGACCCAGCACGGATCAGTGGCATATACTTGGCGCGGAAAATCAAGGAACTCTTTCCAGTCATGGCGGTCCCTGACGCGTTGGACTACCAATTTTGACGGCTTGGGATCGTTTTTTTTCAAGGCTTTCATGATGTTCCGGATGAGCCAAAATCGTTCAGATTGCCAGACGGCACGGGCCAGAGATGGGTTTTATAAACATGTTTTCAATGTCCCGAAAGGGGTGTTTTCGAAAATCAGAGTTTCCATCGACCCCGCAGACACTTATAATGGCAGGTTATCGTCCGACTATAATAAGAATGTCATGCTGGACGCTACTACAAGAAGGGAAAATACGATTTTGAAGCAGCACCCTACTCCGACCAACAACTCGCTGCCGCTGAAGACGACGGGCTACCGGAGTCTGGCTGAAGCGCTGGACTATGCCTCTCAGGGCACCACCGGCTGTAATTTCTACAACGGCCGCGGTGAGCTGACCTGTGTCCTGAGCTATTCGGAACTGCGCAGTCAGGCACGTTCGCTGGCACGCCGCCTGCACGGGCTTGGGTTGAAGCGCGGCAGCACCATTGCCCTTGTCGCAGATACCCATCCCCATTTCCAGGTCTTTTTCTTTGCCTGCCAGTATGCCGGGCTGGTTCCCGTGCCTCTCCCTGCGGCGGTACACCTGGGGGGGCGCGAGGCTTTTGTGTCGCACCTGCGCGCCATGCTGGTCGATTGCCAGGCCTGTGCGGCTTATGCGCCGGATGCGTTTTCCAGCTTCCTCCAGGACGCAGCTGACGGGCTGAATTTGCGCCTTACCGGCATGCTCAAGGATTTCATGGCGCTCGAGCCGGCTGATGATCTGCCTGCTCCGGCGGAACCGAACGAATTGGCTTATCTGCAGTACACCTCCGGCAGCACCCGCTTCCCCCGTGGCACCATGATTACCCAGAAGGCCGTACTGAACAATCTGTCCGGCATCCTGCAGTACGGCGTCCAGATTCGCCGCGGCGATCGCTTCATGTCCTGGTTGCCCTATTATCACGACATGGGCCTGGTTGGCCTGATCCTGGGTCCGGTTGTATCGCAACTCTCGGTCGACTACCTCGGGACCCGTGAATTTGCCATGCGCCCCCGCCTGTGGCTGAGCCTGATGTCCGAGAACCGCTCAACCATTTCGTTCAGCCCGCCGTTCGGATACGCGCTTTGCACCCGTCGCCTGCGCGACAGCGACCTGGAGCGCTTTGACTTGTCCGCCTGGCGAGTGGCCGGTGTGGGTGCCGAAATGATCCGCCCGGCCTGGTTACGACGTTTTGCGGAACGGCTGGCGCCGGCTGGGTTCAGCGGCTCAGCCTTTTTGCCCTGTTACGGCATGGCCGAATGCTCACTTGCCGTCAGCTTTGCCCCCCTGGGTCAGGGACTGGAAGTCGATCGTCTGGATGCCGACATTCTGGCCCATGACCGCAAGGCCCAGCCGATGGGCCCAACCGACAATCACCACCGAATCAGCGAATTTGTCAATTGCGGCCGGGCGTTGCCCGAATACGAAGTGGAAATTCGCAGTGCCGACGGTTCGCTGGTCGAGGAAAGGCAGTGCGGCGTGATCTTTCTCCGCGGACCCAGCGTGATGAACGGTTATGCGAACAACCCGGAAGCCAGCCGCGCCGCCTTGAGCGATGATGGCTGGCTCAATACCGGTGATATCGGCTATCGCGCAGGCGACTCCCTGTTCATCACCGGGCGCGCCAAGGACCTGCTGATCATCAATGGCCGCAACATCTGGCCTCAGGACCTGGAATACGTCGCAGAACAACAGCCGGAAGTCCGGGCCGAAGATGCTTCGGCATTCTCGATTCCTGGCGAAGACGGCAGCGAAGTCGCCGTCCTGGTCGTCCAGTGCCGTGAGCGCGACGCCTTTCGCCAGGCCAGCCTGGTCGAGCGCCTAAAGCAGCGCATCCAGACCGAATTCGGCGTCGCCTGCCTGATTGAACTGGTGCCATTGCATACCTTGCCCAGAACCTCCTCCGGCAAGCTGTCTCGCAGTGGGGCGCGACTTGATTTTCTCAAGCGCAACGGCCTGGAAGATCGCCAGATCCTGCCCCAGGAACTGGTCGACCGGACGCCGCATACCGAGGCGACCGAAGACTCCCACAGCTGACTGACGGGCGCCCGCGCAGGACGCCCATGCTCACGCTTGCTCTGACTGGAGCGACCGGCTTCGTAGGTCGCGCAGTACTCAAACAGCTTCTTGGCGATGGACACCGGGTTCGAGCGCTGGCCCGCCCATCCCGCCAGCTTCCCGAACATGAGCGCCTGATCCGGATTCCGGGGACATTGGCAGATGCTGACCAATTGGCCAAACTGGTCCGGGGCTGCGATTCCGTCATTCACATCGCCGGGGCTATCGGCGGACGTGATTACGCCGAGTTCGCACACACCAATGTCACTGGCACCTCACAGCTCGTCGATGCGATCCGCGAACAGTCACCACAGGCTCGCCTGATCCACATCTCCAGCTTGGCCGCTCGCGAGCCTCAACTATCCGACTACGCTGCCAGCAAGCGTGCCGGTGAAGACATCATCACGGCCAGCGGCCTGAAATGGTCCATAATCCGCCCACCGGCGATTTACGGCCCCGAAGACCCGGCGCTGGCACCCTTCTGGTCACTGCTGGCTCGGGGCTGGCTGGCTGGCATCGGTACGCGGTCGGGGCGCTTTTCCCTGCTTCACGTGACCGACCTGGCCAGCGCGATCGGTCGCCTGGCCAATTGTGAAACGCCCGAGCCCTGGCTGGTCTGCCTGCACGATGGCAAGCCCGGCGGTTACAACTGGCGCGAAATTGGCGATCTGGCCAGGCAGGTCAGGGGGAAAAAAGTCAGGATCATTCCGGTACCGCCATGGCTGCTGAAGACAATCGCCAAGCTGAATGTGCAAGGCGCTCGCCTGCGCGAGGCGCGGCCCGTGCTGGTGCCCGGAAAGGTAAGGGAGCTGGCTCATTCGGACTGGGTTTGTGATAATACGCAGCTTCCCGGCTGCCCGGATTGGAAACCAACCATGCAATTGAAAGACTGTCTGACCGACCTGCCCGGCTGGAGCCGCTATCGATGAGCGTGCACAACAAAGAAATAACTGACGCCCTCGAAAGAGCCATGGCCCTCGCTCTTCCCGAGATCAGCGATATTGACTGGGACGCCGCACTTTCCAGTGACGTTGGTCTGGATTCGGTGCAGATCATGAACCTGGTGATGGAGATTGAGGACGACCTTGATATATCAATCCCGGTCGACCGACTGGCCGATGTCCAGACACTCAATCAACTGGCCCAACAGATCGTCATCGTCTGCAATGAGGCGGACCGGTGAGCCTGT
>JBGTLI010000219.1:0-1694 GCA_041744195.1 Wenzhouxiangella sp.
ATTGGCTCGCCGGTGATTTCGCCGCAGGGCGGACAAGTTGTTGCGCCGGTCACCCGATACGACAGCGAGGATGACAGCAGTGAAACGCGCTTGTGGCTGTTTTCTGCCGATGGTGGCATTCAGCGGCCGCTGACGGCCAAGGGCCAGTCGGTCGGCAATCCGGTCTTCTCTCCTGATGGCAAGACGCTGGCTTTTACCGCCCGCCGCGACACCGACGATGCGAGTCAGATCTACCTGCTGCCAATGGACGGCCCCGGTGAGGCCACCCGCCTGACCGAAGTGCCAACCGGAGTGTCGGCTGTCAAGTGGGTAGGCGAGCATCTGTATTTCATCGCCCGGGTCTGGCCGGGCAAGGATTGGGAAGAGATGGCCGGGCGGATCAAGGCCGACCGCGATTCCAAGGTCTCGGCGCATCAGTGGAACGCGCTGCCCTACTCGCAGTGGGATCACTGGCTTGATGAATCACGGCAGGCGCATGTCTACCGCATCAGCGCTGCCGGCGGCGATGTCGAGCCGATTACCAAGACATTGGGCCGTCAGCTTCCGCGCTCCAGTCAGAGCGCGGCCAGCTACGACATCCACCCGGATGAAACGCATATCGCGTTTACCTCCGACAGCAGCGATGGCGATGTCGATCCGGAGATCGATTTGTTTCTGGCCCGCATTGGCGCTGACCAGGCCGAGAACCTGACCGCTGACAACCCAGCCGGTGACACCACGCCCATGTTCAGCCCGGACGGCAAGGGGCTGGCCTGGTTGCAGCAGACGATACCCGGCTTTTATGCCGATACGCGCAATATCATCGTCATGGATCTGAACAGCGGCGAGCGTCGCAACCTCACCCAGGCCTGGGACCGTTCCCCCGGCTCGCTGGTCTGGGCGCCGGACAGCCGCGGCTTTTTTGGGGCCATTGATGATGCGGCCACCAATCGGGTTTTTTATGTCGACGTGCATGGTCGGCAGCCGCGCGCCATCACCGGCGCAACCAATTTCGGCGGTCTGGCCATCGCAGGCGACGGCACCCTGGTCGGGACGAATGAAAGCTTCCTGTTCCCGGCACGCCTGGTGCGGATCGATACCGACAATGGTCAGACTCGGCGTCTGGATACCCTGAATGACGAATTGCTGGCCGATATCGATCTGGGCACCTACGAGTCGGTAACCTATACCGGCCACAATGGCGCCGATATCCAGATGTGGGTCCACTACCCGCCCGGCTTTGACGATTCAAAGCAATACCCACTGTTCCTGCTGATCCATGGCGGGCCGCACGGGGCGATATCCGATTCGTTCCACTACCGCTGGAATGCCCAGACCTTTGCTTCCTGGGGGTATGTCACTGCCTGGCACAACTTCCATGGCTCGTCGAGTTTCGGCCAGGACTTCGTTGACTTCATCAACCCCGACTGGATCACCGCGCCGCTGGATGACACGCTGGCCGCGGCGGCCTGGTTTGCCGACAAGGACTGGATTGACGCCGACCGCATGGTTGCCGGCGGCGGCAGCTACGGCGGCTATCTCGCGACCATCCTGCTGGGGCGCGAGCACCCGTTCAAGACGCTGCTGATTCACGCCCCCGTCTACAACATGTACTCGCAGATGGCCGCTGATTTCGCGGTGCATTCCACCCGCTTTGGCCATTACTGGGACAACCCGGAAATCTACCAGCAAATCTCACCGCACTACTTTGCCGC
>JBGTLI010000220.1:0-25460 GCA_041744195.1 Wenzhouxiangella sp.
ACCGGCGAAAGCTATCGAAAGCGAGCTCAATCCACTAGGAAAAAGGAGAAACAGGAACAAAAGTGCTAGGCAGGAAAAAACTCTAACCGACCGGCCATTTTAATTGTCGCCGACCGGACAAAGTAATTGACGCGAGACAACCTTGTTCGAGACGGTCATAAAACAGGCGGCGGTTGGGTAGTTCGGTGAGCAAATCATGATTGGCGCTATGCCAGATTTCTTCCTCGGCGAGCTTGCGCTCGGTAATGTCATGCAGGATTCCGACGGTATTTTCCAGTTCATGGTCCTTGGCTTCTACCGGAATAAGGCACCATTCGAATTGCCGGTCGCCTCTGGGTCCGCTTTGAGTCAATTCGCCATGATGACCCTGCCTGTGATCAGCCACCCGGGCGATCTGATGTTTCAGTTCGGTGGTGAATGGGAGTTTGGAACTACAGGCATGCCCGCCCACCATCTCTTTTTGACGCAAACCCAAAAGCCTCTCCATGGTCTGATTGGCGTACAAAATCCGGCATTCGGCGTCCAGCACGAAGATGGCGTCGGGCGAGGCGCCCAGGATGGAGTCGAAAAGCCGCGTATGCCGTTCTTTCTCGACTGCATATCTTGATACCAAATCGTTGACCGCCTGGTCAATGGCCTCATTAAAGCGAATAAGGTCATCTGCAAATTCCCGCGTCACAAAGATGGCTCGGTCTTTCCATTGCGCGATCACGCTGGCGCGCAGTGCCCGGAACTCGGAAATGGTTTGAGTGATGCTGAATCCGCTTGAATGGTGATGGAAGCCATGACCGGCGGCGGCTGTAACTTTGGTGCTCCGGCGGCGTTTGGGCTTTTGTTCCTGGTCTTCCCCGCTCTGCGGTTGATCCAGTTCATCCGCAATAGTCAGCAGCATATTGCAGGCGTGGTCTCGCAAAGCGGACTGATCCATGTGGCGCGCGGTGTGAATCGATCGCGCAAAGCCTTCCCATTCCTGCAGAATCGGTTCGATGTTGGCCCTGATGAATGGCGCCAGTCTCATTTGGGTCGGTCCGGTCTTCAATCCAGCCATTATTGACCGAGGGCAGGGGTGGTGTAGGTGCGCAAACGCACAGGGGTTTCGGGCTTGAGGATCGGTTCACCTCGACGGTCGCTGGATTACCGTCGTGCGTATCAGGCTGAATGCCGTTCAGGATCACTTCGTCATGGTTGAAAGCCGGTCAATCCGGCCGACGATACTGAGAATGCCTTTATCGCGTGCGTTATCCAGCAGGTCGATGACAAATTCCCGGCTGGACTCCAGACCTGAATGCATCATCGCTTCGGCAAGCATCACATCGACCCCCATTGCAGCCAGTCTGTAGCCCATCTGCTGAGCCTGGTCGCGCAACTCATTCAGAATTCGCTCGGCATCCGGCCCCTGCTCCAATAGAGCCTTCATCGAGTTGTACCAGAAGTAGAGAGCAACGTTGGTGCCTTCCAGATTGACAGCCTCCACCGAGTCTAAAACGACCCTGGCTTCGTCCAGGTTTCCGTCCTGCATCAACCCTTCGGTCAGTGCCAGTTTGACTATGATTCGATCCTGAAAAGAGGCAAACGGCGGGAGTCTTTCGAGTATGTCCCGTGTCAGGGCAACCGACTCTTTCGCTTGGCCCTTCTCCAGCAACACGATTGCAAGTTCCCTGTCGCTCTTCAGCAACCATCCCGGGTCGCCTGTTCGTTCCCTGATGTTGCGCGCATCCAGAAAAGCCTGTTCAGAGCGCTTCAGATCAAGCTCAACCAAAGCCAAAGTGCCCTCGGTCGAGCGCAGGCCGGCCAGAACTCTCTGGTTTTTGATCTCCAGGCTGTTTGCGTGATCCAGCGCCTGGTGCGCCGACTCCAGATCAGCGTGGATAATCGCTACTCTGGCCAGGGAGTTCAGGGCAGTTGCCATCGCATCGTCCCGACCCGCCCGCTGGCTGTACCCCAATGCCCGACCCAGCATTTTCTCGCCTTCGTCCAGCTTGCCGGTTTGAATGGCAAGTTCACCCAGGTTGACCAGCACCCGTGCCGTGCTGTCGTAGTCGCCAAGGTCTTCGTATTTCGCAAGAGCCTGACCAAAAAGCTCGGTCGCCCGGCCCGATATCCCCCTGGCAAGGAAGACCTTGGCCAGGGACTCGCTGGCTCGACCCTCCGCCTGTGCGTCAGGGGAGTCCCCAAACATTTCCAGTGCTGCTTCCAGGTGCTCGGTAGAACGGTCGAATTCATGCCTTTGGGCGTCGCGTTCACCGTATGCGGCGTGAACCAGCGCCAGGCCTCGTTGATCGTGAAGCAGCGAAAACCAGTTTTGTGCCTGCGCAAGGCTCTCTGTAAGGTTATCCGTCCGGTATAGATCGAGCTCGGTCTGGATCCGGTAGATCAAGGTCATTGCAGCTTCCAGAATATTCCCGGATTGCAGAAAGAGTTGGACAGCCTGGTTGAAGCTTTCCAGCGTAGCGTCTGGATTGGATTCTTCCCGATGAAGCTTGGCCATCAGGCGACCGCAGTGCGCGCTACCTGCGAAATAACCGATGCTTTCGCTTAGTTGACAGCCGTCGTTGATAAACATGGGGATCCACGTCAGTCTTCCCTGGGTCATATCAATTCGGACTTCCAGCATGATCAGGTTGATCTGGGCGGCTGGGTCATGCGTCATGACGAGGGCCGACCGTGCCTTGCTCAGAATCATGCGCGCCGAATCGGTTTTTCCCAACCTGATCAATGCATCAGCATGTACCAGCAGAGTCCGCGCATGGATCTGGCGAAGACTGTTGTCCCGGGCCAACTCTTCCACATGAGCTGCATCATGCAGAATCTGATCCAGATCGCCTTCGCGCAGGTTGAGTCGGGCTTTTGCCAGCCAGAATCTCGCATCCTGCTCATGTGCCGGGTGCCGGGCGATTATTGCTTGCAGGGTGGCATGAGCTTTCGATGGCGAACCGGACTGCAATTGTGCACCAAACAGCTCGAAACGGTAATCCAGCCTCTCGGGATAAAAATCCGAAAGCGTCACAAGCGCCTGACTGTACTCCAGCAGATCGCCACTCACCAGTAGCGCCGCAGCATGACTTTTGATGGCTTCCACTCTGTTTCGCGGCTCCTGCCCGGTCATTTTCTGCTCGACCAGGTCAGCAGCCTTCTTTTGATATCCGGCATGGAAGTACGCCCTGGCCAACTGGAAGCCGATGGATAACGATTCCGGATCGCGTTCGTGTGCCAGTTCGAGCTTGTCGATTGCCTCGGCCCACCGGGAAAACCCCAGGTACGCTATTCCCTGGTTGTAGCTCTCGACGGCCACCGGGCAAACTTCGGAACCTCTGACTGAATCTTCCTGATGCAGGAATCGAGGCTCGAATTCCGAAGAGCGGTCCGTGTTCGAAAAAACAATCAAGCTCGCGATCAGTACCAGAAACAGACCCGCCCCGGCGATCAGGGCATATGAAAGCGCACGGCCGGGGAGCTGGCTTGCGGCTTCGTCATCGTTCGGAGGCTCATCAGTCTGCGGCTGCACCAGGAGAAAGTATCCGGTGCCGTGTTGGGTACCGATGATAGTGGGCTGGTTGGCATCATCGCCAAGGGCACGTCGAATTTCGCGAATCGCCTGGGAAAGGCAGCTAATGGAAAATTCGGAGTGGCCCCACACCTGTATAAGGAGTTCTTCCCGGGAAACAACGTTTGGCGCATCGCGAACCAGGACCTCCAGCACCCTGAATGCCTTGGGTTGTATCGGAATGAGTTGCCCGTCCCGATCGAGTAATCGGCGACCGACGCTGTCCAGCATGAAATTCGAAAATCGCCAGAACACGCTAAATTTCCTTATTTATATACCTTCTGTACCATGCGCCCAAAGGGCAACGTCAGACAGGCGGGTCTCTCGACCATGAGATTCTTCACCCTTTCGCGACACCCGAAGTCTATTGTTTCATAATCGCTTCAGACCTGAGGGAACAATACGCTTCTCAATCGCAAAAATGGTAGTGAATCAGAGTCACACTTTGCAATTATAATTTTGTGAATTCACTGCAGGCCCGTTCGATCGCGAGTTTACTTCAGTCCGACCGGTTTCGCTCCCGATTCGCTCTCGAAATCCGCTTGCTATTGATAAGGCTACGTTGGCAACAGCCTGAAATCAAGCAAAATCCCGCACTCACAAGTTATTCACAAATATTCACAAGCGCATTTTTCCCAGTTCGATTGGATTCAAAGAAATCCTTTACATTTGTGAACGCCGCCACACTTACTTGCTCGTTTATCCATTCAAATCGCACTTAAAACTCAAATAAACGTAGTCGATTTCCACCAGTGCCACGGCAGCCTTCAGCCAATCGGGCCGCCGGTGAAGCCAGCAAATCAGGGCTTCCAGGCTGCCTTGCCCGTCTAATTTACCGTGTTGGCTCCATCCGCCAGGGAAGTGTGAGAATCGACCGTGTCACAGTTTTCCGCATGAGACTAAGGTGGCTTTTGATGCTTGCGCGTGCCCCCTGTCTTTTCCATTCTCCCACTCTGATGGCCTGTGACAAAGAGTCACGACAAATCACTTGTCTTCCATCTGCGGAGGCCCTTAGCATATAGCTACGGGTTCGGTGGTCCCTCGAATCATAAGTTTGAAAGGAGGGGGGAGCCCACAAAAAAAGCATAGGAGGGGATTTCTGATGAAGCACCTGATCACAAGCAACAGCGGTGAACGTTACCAATTGCGCTCCATGCTTCCTTTCTGGGTCTGAAAACGACTCATTCTCAACTAGTTCAGGGAGAAATATCATGTTGCAATCGCGACGACCTGGTACCAGAAAAAAGGCGCTGGCCGTGCTTGTCATGGCGCTGTGCTTACCGGGGCTGACTGCGTCAGCCGATGGCCCCAATCACCCACCGGAAGGTGACCCGTCTGCCTACACCGGGCCAGACTTCAGTGATCTGCCGGACGGCCTTCCGCACGCGAATGCGGGTTCATTCGAGGGTGGCATCACAGGCGAGGAATACGACGCCTGGATCGAAAACGTGCTGCAGAAGGAAGACCAGCGCGATGGCGGCGTCGACCTGTTCGGCATCTACAACGTCCCGACCAATGGCCGGCCAAGCCCGCTGTTCGGCGCCGAGCCCTTCACCGCCAGAATGCTGCGGTTTGAAGAGTTTGGTCGCGAACGGATTGAGGATCTGAACAATCAAACCCAACCCGATGGCTGGCAGGCCCTGCCGACGCCCCTTGATCCGCGGAGCTTTCCGGACAGTGCGGCCCTGGACAACTTCCTGGTGCAGGACATCTGGCCCACGCCCACCAAGTTCGCCAACGATTACGACCTGAACCCGTGGCAGACCGCCATTGAGGATTTCCTGGGTCGGCCGTTGTACGATCCCCCGGCCGAAGGTCGTCCGCCTGGACTGGGCTGGTCGCATCAGCGCTGGGAAGAGTTCCCGCCCGCGATCTATTTCCAGACTGCCCAGACCGGCGCCCGCACGAACTCAGGCTTCCGTGACAGCAAGCAGCTGCATAAATATCAGATGGGAGAGTTCGGCCCGGGTGGCCTGTACCACAGTCCGGACGGCAACCTTTTTGGTTCGACCGACGGCCTTGAGGTCCGCATCCACCCGAACCTGCCAGTCCAGGATCCGCTGTCATTGTGGACCTTCGATGGCACCTTCCCGCCCAAGCTGCTGATGGCGCGCTACGGTGAGCCGGTTCTGATGCGCCACCACAACGCGCTGCCGATCGACGTTTCGGCGAACCGTGGCTTCGGACTGCACACCATCACCACCCACGAGCACAATGGTCATAACCCGGCGGAAAGCGATGGCTACACCACCGCCTTCTTCTTCCCGGGTCAATACTATGACTATCGCTGGCCGATGGTGCTGGCAGGCCATGACTCGATCAACACCGACGCCAAGGATCGTCGTGCCGGCTATCCGTTGGATACCAACGACACAATCTGCCGGCCGGCTGGTGGTCCCTTCAGTCATACGGGATGTCTGCCAGCCGTTATCCTGCGGATGATGGGCGTGCAGACGGTGAACGTTCCAGGTGACTGGCGTGAGACCATGAGCACCCACTGGTTCCATGACCACATGCTGGATTTCACCGCGCAGAATGTCTACAAGGGCAATGCCGCGATGATGAACTACTACAGTGCAGTGGACCGTGGCAACGAACGTCTTCGCGGCGCAAATATCGCGCTGCCCAGTGGTACTGCCCTGTCATGGGGTAACCGCGACTACGACGTCAACCTGATGCTGGCCGAAAAAGCCTGGGATCAGGACGGTCAGTTGTGGTTCAACCCGTTCAACATTGACGGGTTTATTGGTGACGTGATGACGGTGAACTGGGTTTATAACCCGTACTTCGATGTCCGCGCCCGTAACTACCGCTTCCGCATCCTCAATGCCTCGGTTTCCCGCTACTTCAAGCTGGCGCTGGTGCATGAGAACGGAACGCCTGTGGACTGCTACATGGTGGCCAATGATGGCAACATCATGGAGCATGCCGTGTTCTTCGAAGGTTGCAAGCTGCCAATGCAGGGTATTGCCGAGCGCTATGACATCGTGGTTGATTTCAGCCCCTTTGCACCCGGCGACAAGATCTACATGGTTAACCTGCAGGAGCAATTCAACGGCCGCGGTACCGACCGTCTGATTCCGCTGGAAGATGTTGTCTCTGGCGCCTACAAGGCGGAACTGCTGGATGAAACCGGCGACGGCGTTGCCGACCGCTGGATCAATGGTGACCCGGTGGTCGGCAAGTTCCTCGAGTTCCGTGTGCATCAGTACACCGGTAATGATCGCAGTATAGATCTTTCCCAGTATGTTGCCGGCGGCAAGACAATGATCCCGCTGAACCGTCCGACCGAGGAAGAGCTCGCCAATGCCCTGCACCGGACCTTCGAGTTCGAGCGTCAGCCGACCGATGAGAAGCCTTGGGTCATCGAAACCGATGGCGGCAAGGGTTTCTCAATGGACCCGCGTCGGATTTCGGCAGCGTCCTCTTCAAACTCAACCCAGGTTGAAGTCTGGCGTCTGATCAACAGTGGTACCTGGAGTCATCCGATCCATATCCACTTTGAGGAAGGCCAGATCATTCGCCGTGGTGGTGTTGAGCCGCCGGAATGGGAAAAGTGGGCACGCAAGGACGTTTTCCGCGTCGGTCCCGACCCGGACAGCACCAATATCGTGGAAATTGCCTACCGCTTCCGCGAGTTTGCCGGCACCTACATGGAGCACTGCCACAACACGCAGCATGAAGACCATGCCATGTTGTTGCGCTGGGATATCGAGCATCCGGGCCAGGTGAAGATGATGCCGACCCCGATCCCGACCTGGGATGGCGTGACCTATGTCGATTCAGTCGGTCTGCCGACCGCCCGTACCGGTGATGCTGTTGGTCAATTCGGTCCGACCCTGGATGACCAGGCGGCGCTGACCTGGGTTGATGGCGTCGAAATCGGTGGTGTTGATCTGGTTGATGTGGAGCTCGGAGACGAGTTGAACCTGACCGACGACGAACGCGCCTGGTTCAAGATGGATCTGGCCAAGGGCTACAATATCGACGACGACGGGAACATGCGCGAGGTGTACTATTTCTGGCATGACGTTTCCGATGAGGAAATCGCCAAGAAATACGGGCGCTTCTGGGCTGGCGGATTGGTGGATACGCCGCGAGCGGCCACCTCTGATGCCATATTCAATGCGGAAGACGGCACCTTCACGTTCCTGGGCGACCTGCCGAACCCGGTTCTGCGGGCAAATCCCGACTTCCAGACCTATCCGGACTCGCTCACGCTTGGCCCCCCGGTTAGTGCCACCAATGGCTACTCGCCGCTGCGGCATGTGGAAATTGATGGCCAGGAAGTCGTGATCAATGCCTTCTTCGTCAAGTGGGGCGATGAGCCTTGGGAGCAATTGCGTACGGACGTGAACTGCGACCCGAACGATCCCACCAGCTTCCCGGATGAGCCGCCCAACACCTCGTGCATGTACAACGGTGAGGTTTGGGGTGGCAATACGGGTCATGTTATCGAGTTGAATACCGAAGCTGATCCGCCTTACGCGAAATTCAAGGCGCAAAAGGCCTACACCGATGGCGGCGACTACCTGCCGTACTACATCGTGACCGACACCTTCCCGGCAGGCCCTGCCTTCGATATGGGTGTGATCTACGTGCCGAAGCACGAGTTCCTCGGCCAGGCTGCGGTACCGTTGCTCCAGTTCTATCCGCCCTCGCCGCTGAGGCCGTCGTACCCGCCGACCGCGCCAACTCCAGGTTTGTGGGGTGGTGGTCCGTTGGGTGGCCAGATCGGTATGCCGTCTTACTTCAAGCCGGCGAAAGTAGCCAATCCGATGTGGCATATCGGGTTTATCGAGTGGGTTGGCGTGGATCCGTCTGAAGTGACAGTTGTCAAGAGCTTCGAGGAAGTCAAGTACCTCCGCTCGATTGGCAAAGTTCTGATCAATGAGTTCCCGCCGCCGCCCAACCAGGGTTCGAACAACTACACGTTCAACAGTGGTCAGGCGCCGCACGTGGTGAACTGCCCGGTACCGGCAACCATTGACTCAGTGGTCCACAACGTCAACAAGAAGATCAAGCAGGCTATCCTTCTGGCTGAAGGAGAATAATGCTTGACGATGACTGGACTTACGCACTTGTGTAAGTTCAGGTAAATGTAGTAACTTGATCCGTGGAGAGCAACGCATCGCTCTCCACGGATCATCTTTTTCTTCAAATAGTTCCCACGGTGTGCATCATGCGCTTCAAATCAATAACCAGATTCCTTGCCATTGCTTTACTGACCGCCTGCTGGTTCAGTGCATCGGCTTCGGTGTCGGCTTCCATTTGGGATGAGAGTTTTTTCCCCAACACCGAACTAATCAATGATCGCGGCGAGACTGTCCGATTCTTCGACGACCTGATCAAGGATAAAATTGTTGTCATCCTGTTTATCTACACCACCTGCCCGGATGTCTGTCCGCTGGAAACCGCGCAAATGGTCAAGGTGCAGGATCTTCTGGGTGACCGAATGGCTGGCGATGGGCTCGATGGCGATGTGCACTTCTACTCCATCACGATCGACCCGGATGTGGATACGCCGGAAGTGCTGGCCGATTATAAAAAACGCTTCGGCGCCAGGTGGATGCACCTGACCGGCGACGAGGAGGAAATCATTGACATTCGACGCCGGCTCGGTCTGTATCTCGAGGACCAGCCTGGCGGTGCTTACAATCACAATATCAATTTGATTATGGGCAATCAGAGAACCGGGCGCTGGATGACGCGCTCGCCATTTGAGAATACGTATGTGCTGGCCGACCAGATCGGCAACTGGCTCGATGGCTGGACCAGAGTCAGTGATCGCGATGAAAACTATGCCGACGCGCCGGCGCTGCGCGAGATGTCCGAAGGTGAGGGCCTGTATCGTTCCCGCTGCGCGACCTGTCACTCCCTGGATGGCAAAGATCCTGAGAATGCAATCGGCCCGGATCTGCTGGGTGTGACCTTCCTGCGTGATCGCGAATGGCTGATCAACTGGATACGCGCGCCAAACGAGATGCTGGCGAACAGGGATCCACTCGCCATGGCCTTGTTTGAACAATACAACAGGGTGCCGATGCCGAACATGCGCCTCAATCGGCATGAAACATTCGCAATACTGAGTTATATCGAGGATGTAACCCGTGAGAAAGCCGGGATGCCAAGAAAAGACACAGCGGTTGCCGAAGTCGCAAGTAACGAAATCGACATCGAAACCGAGTCGTCGGTTAGCCAGCAGGCGGAGAACGGCGCGGCCCCACAGACTGCCCCTGAAGTGGTTCAGGATGAACGCGATCTTAATGTCGCCGCGGTAATGAATGCCTGGATTAGAGAGCCTCATGTTTCGGCACCAGTCAACGCCGCCTACATGACTATCGTGAACTATGGCGCGGAACCGTTGAAGCTTGCCGAGATCAGATCGGAGGATTATGCCTCTGTGGAAATCCATGAAATGGTCGATGAAGACGGCATGCGAAAAATGCGCAAGCTGGACGGTGTCGAGATCGAATCTCACGGCGTGGTGATTCTGCAGCCCGGTGGCAAGCATCTGATGCTGAGACAACCGAAGCGAGTCATGCGCTCCGGTGATGTGGTGGATATGGTGCTGGTGTTCGAGTCCGGCGAAGAGCAATTGATCTCCGTGCAAGTTGATACGCGTTGAATTTTACAAGTCGCGCCCTGTTGAGGGTGTGTCAGAAATCCAAGGACAAAAGACAATGAGATTTTTTCAGGATATTTTCGGTAGAAACATGATGGTGATTGCGGTAGGCATCGCGGCCGCCTTGATCTTTGCATCAAGCCAGGTCATGGCCGACGATCAGGTGAACGATGAAAGCGAGGGCTTTATTGAAGGTTATCACTATGTGACGCTTGATACGCCTGTGCCGACTGCGACGCCGGACAGAATCGTAGTGGTTGAGGCGTTTTCCTACGGCTGTCCGTATTGTTTTGACGTCGAGCCTCATGTCATGGCGTGGGAGTCGCAACTGGACAACGACGTCGACTTCCAGCGCATGCACGCGGTATGGAACGACACGATGCGTTTCTATGCCCAAGTGCACTATGCGATCGTCAATATGGGCATTATGGATGCCGTTCACATCCCGCTCTTCAACACCATACACGTCAAGCAGCAGCCGCTTATTCGCCCGCGGGCCGTGGCCGAATTCATGGCTGCCGCGGGAGTTGATGAGGAGGAGTTCATGCGGCATTTCCGCTCGCCGGAAACACAAGCGGCGGTAGAAGATGCTGCCCGCCGGGTCAAGCTGTACTCACTAAGCGGCGTGCCACAATTTGTAGTGAACGGCAAGTACCGGGTTGATCCGGTGCGGGCCGAAGGCCGCCGCGAGATGCTCGATGTAGTCGACTACCTGGTGGAGAAGGAGCGCGCGCTTCTCGCCGCCAAACGTCTGGCTGAAGTAACCGAGTAATTTTTTATCAAAGCACTCAGAGCGCCGGCGCGGCTTGCCGCGCTGGCGTTAAATGCTCACTCTTGTGGTCTCAAATGCCGGTCGAAAAAGCGGCTGATCATTTCGTATACATGGACGCGCTGACTGGTGCCGGCGATGGCGTGTTTCTCGCCGGGGTAGGTCATCAGGTCGAACGGGATCTTGTTTTCCTGCAGTTCCTGCATCAGCAGGGTGGAGTGGGTGAACAGGACATTGTCGTCGGCCATCGGGTGGATCAGCAACAGCGGGTCACGAATCTGGCTGGCATAGGTCAGCACGTTGCCTTTTTCGTAAACCTCGGGCTGGTCTTGCGGGGTGCCCAGGTAGCGTTCGGTGTAGTGGGTGTCGTACAGGGCCCAGTCGGTGACCGGGGCGACGGCGACGGAAGCGGCGAATTCGCCCGGGTACTGGGCTGAACCCATCAGGGCCAGGTAACCGCCATAGCTCCAGCCGAAGATGCCGATGCGGTCAGGGTCGACGAAATCCTGGCTTCTGAGCCAGTCCATGCCGATCATCTGGTCGGCCATTTCGATTTTGCCCAGTTTGAGGTAGGCGGCATCCTGAAAGTCCTTGCCCTGGCGCTCGATGCCCCGGTTGTCGAGGGTAAACACGATGTAGCCACGGCGAGCCATGTACTGGTCGATCAGCGCGCGTCGGGTCCAGCTGTTGGTTGCCAGGCGATGGGTGGGGCCGCCGTAGACATGGACGAACACCGGGTAGCGTTTCTGCGAGTCAAAATCAGCCGGGGTGATGATGCGGTAATGCAGCTTCTGGGCATCCGGGCCGATGAGGTTGCCGAATTCGGTGGGGCGATGGCTGGATCGAAACGGAGCATAGGGATGGTCGCCGGTGACGCGATTCTCGATCAGCCAGGCCATTCGCTCGCCATCAGCCGAGTGTAGCGCCAGTTGCGGTGGCTGGTCGGTGGTCGAATAGGTGTCAACGTAAACCCGGGCGGCCCGGTCCATGCGAATGTTGTGCCAGCCGCTGCGACGCGAAACGCGCGAGACGATATCCGGCGATCGGGTCATCAGGGATTGACGGTAAAGGTGTTTTTCCAGTGGCGAGACCTCGGCGGCGGTGAAGTAGAGCAGGCCGAGTTCTTCGTCGACGCCTTTGAGCGCATCAACGGCCCACTTGCCCGCGGTCAGTCGCCGAATCAACTCGCCATCCAGGCCATAGAGGTACAGGTGGCGGAAGCCGTCTCGTTCAGACGACCAGATCAGTGCAGGCATGTCTTTAAGAAAGTACAGGTCGTCATGCAGGTTGATCCAGGTTCGGGCTGTTTCGGTCAGGAGAACGCGCTGGCTCGGCTCGGCTGGATCGGACAGATCGGCGATGATCAGCTCAAGCGTTTTCTGATCCCGGCTCTGGCGCTGGTAGCTCAGATGCTGTGAATCAGGCAGCCAATCGAGACGGGGTATATAGATGTCTTCGTTGTCCCCCAAGTCCAGCCAACGCGTTTCCGATGTTTCGATGTTGACCACGCCCAGGCGGTAGGTGACGTTGGGGGTGCCGGTGTAGGGGTAGCGCTGCTCGATGATCTCGATGCTGCCGCCCGAGATTTCATAACGAAGGCTGATGTCGATCGGGCTTTCATCAACGCGCAGAAAGGCGATGTTACGGCCGTCAGGGGACCACCAGTAGCCGGTGTCGCGTCCCATTTCTTCCTGGGCGATGAATTCGGCCATGCCATTGGAGATCACGCCGCCGCCATCTTCGGTCAGAGCCCGCTCTTGTCCATTGTCAAGGCGGGCAATCCACAAGTTCTGGTTGCGGATGAAGCCAACATGACTTCCATCGGGAGCAATGCGCGGGTCGGTGTCGAAGGCTTCACTGTCGGTAACCTGGCGCACCTGGCGCTCATCAGCTTCCATGTCGAGGACGTAAATGTTGCCGCCCAACGGGAACAGCAGGAACCGGCCATCGGTGGACCAGCGGTATTCAACGATACCGCGCAGGCTGGCAATGCGGGCCCGTTCGCGGCGTGCCTGTTCCTCGGTGGAAAGCTCGCCTTCATCGGCAACGACCTCGTCGGCAGCCACCAGGCGGCGGGTTTCATCGTCGGCGATGTGGTATTCCCAAAGGTCCATCAGGTCGCGGTCGTCGTCGCGGGCGCGGACAAAGGTCACCCGATCGCCGGCCGGCGAGAGCTCGGCCTGACGCAGGGTGGGGCCGGACAGGTCCGGGCTGGCGAAGATGCGCTCGATGGTCAGTTCAGGCGCGGCGGCCGAGACGACAAAGGGGATCAGCAGCAAGGCGAATAGCGAGAATCTGGCGAACATGGCAGCTCTTTTATGGGTGGCAGCTTGGAAAGCCTTCTATTGTGAGTTGCCGTTGGCGGGAACGCAAGGAAGGGCGGTTGGCTGGTTGGCTGGTTGGTTGATTCGGTTTACGGACTACTGACGCACAGACGCACAGACGCACTACGGCCGCAAAACCAGCCGCCTCGCCATTCCCGCTTCCACCGCTTCTCTTGTCCACGGAACATTCCACGGTTGGCCGTTGACGAAATCCTGGAGGAAGTCGTCGAAGTGGGGGCTGAAGGGGTTGCCGGATTGGCCCAGGGTGAGGTTGAGGGTGAAGTTGTCGGGATCGGACCAGTCCATGACGTAGCGCATGGAGGCGCCGGCGCGGGCGCGCAGGCGAGCGGTGTCGGGGTTGAAGGCGGCGTAGGTGACGTTCAACGATCCGGCGTCGCCGCCCATGGGAATAGGGCCGCGGGTCAGGTTGAGCCAGCGATCGAGCAGGCCAGCCTGGGCCAGCGGGTGACGGATGGTCAGTTCCTGGAAAGCGCCCAGTGGCCAGGCGCCGGCGCGCAATGCATCCTCCAGGGCGGTCAGTGCGGCTGATTCAAAGTCGATATTCCCGGCGCCAGGGGCGGTTTCGTTTTCATGCAGCCATTCGTCCATCACTGCCTGCATGGTGCGCCAGTGGGGTGTGTCGCCATCCTCGAACAGGGCCCGGGGCAGGAAGTGCCACCAGCGCACGAACAGCCCGGCGGTTTCAGAGTCGGTGCGCATCTCGCCCTCCCAGCGGCGCAGTTCGTCGGCGATCTGCTGGCGGCCGGAGCGTTCTGCCGCTCCGGCCAGCCGGTCTTTCCAGCTCAACGCGCGGTCTGAAACCCGGTCGAGTTGGAAAGCGGTCATGTCGGCGGCATTAAACAGTCGGTCTTGATCGAGCAGGGCGCTGATGCGGCGCATGCGCAGGTGCTTGTAGAAGCCTGGAATGGGGTAGGACCAGTCGTCGCCGGCGGCATGATTGTTGGCATTGCCCAGCCAGCCCTGTTCGGGGTTGAGGGCAAAGGGGCGTTCGTCAACCGGGTGGAAACCGTCCCAGCCGTGTTCCGAATTGGTTGCATCCAGCACGGCGAAATAGGCATCGTGGCGTCGTCGGGGAATGGCAGTTGACTGCACGTAGCCGATGTTGCCCGCGCGATCGGAGTAGCTCCAGTTCACCGACAGGGCGCCAAGTTGGGTGCCAGCCTGGCGAAAGCTGTCGAAATCGTCTGCATAACCAATTGCCAGTCCATTCTCCACCACTTCGGCGATGGGCAGTTCCAATCCGGACCATTGCATGACGAGGACCGACTGATCGTCCATCTCGATCACCGGGCCTCGAGGCGCGGAATGGAATTCGCGCTCGATACCGGTCTCATGATCGCGAATCAGAATTCGTTCCGTCCGTGTCTCCATGGGTTCCCAGCCATCGCTGGTCTGCAACAGAGTTGGGTCTTCCGGATGGCGTGGTTGCTGCCAGAGTTCGAAGACATCCACCGGGGCGACGGTGAAGGCCCAGGCAATCTGTCCATTGTGGCCCATGGCCACGAATGGCAACCCGGGGGCGGTGACGCCGACGGTGTTCAGGCCTTCGGCGGAATGAATGCCGACGGCATACCACATGCCCGGAGCGATGTCGTATTCCAGGTGCGGGTCGGAGGCGTGCAGGGCGGCGCCGCTGGCCGAGCGTTGCGGCGCGACCACCCAGGTGTTCGAGCCTTCCGCCAGGCTCAGCGTCGGCACGCTGGACCGGGTCCATTCGCCCGGCGGGTACAGCCAGCCCGAGGCTTCGGGACCAAAATGGGCCACGATTTCCCGCCATGCTTCGCTCAGGCGCTGGACCAGGGTCGTGGTGTAAAAGGTCTGGTAATAGGCCACCAGCAGCACATCTTCCACCTGCCATGGTTGCGGATGCTGGCGCAACAGGATGAATTCGGGCGGCAATCGTTCAGCCTGATCGATCCAGGCATTGACGCCGGCGACGTAGGCTTCGGTCAAGGCCAGGGCTCGAGGATCCAGTTGCGGTGGGTTCTGACTGATGCGCCGGGCAAAACCGAGGGACCGGTGCATGATGTCCATTTCCAGCGCGACTTCGCCAACCAGTTCAGATAGTTCTCCGCGCGCCACCCGCCGGATCAGCTCCATCTGGAACAGTCGCTCGCCTGCATGCAGCCAGCCCAGGGCGGCAAGGGCATCGGCATCCGATTCGGCATAGATGCGCGGAATGCCACGATCGTCGAACAGGATCTCGACGCTGGCTTCAAGCACGCCCAGGTTTGCGTGGCCTTCATACCCGAACTGCGAATGCGACAGCCAGAACCTGCCGCCGAACCAGACGGCCGCGAGCAGGCCTGCCACGGCCAGCACGCTGACCCAGAAACTGCGCCATAAAAGTCGGGAGTTCAGCATGGTAAGTCCATGTCCTCGGCATTGTCGGGGGCAGTCAGGAAAACTACCACAACAGGTCAGCCCATGTTTGGTGAATACAGGCCCCGGACGGCGTCATTTCAGGGTAATCTTGCCGGCCCTGAGAACAAATCGAGGCACGGTAACATGCCCAAAGCCAATGAAGTCAAGCGCGGCCAGGTCATCGAACACGATGGCACCGTTTACGCTATCCGTCAGATCGATCGTTCGTCACCGACGGCACGGGGCGGCGGCACGCTTTTTCGGTTCAAGGTGGAGTCCATCCCCGCTGGCGACCGCCGTGAACTGACGTTCAAGGGCGATGACCTGCTGCGTGATGCCGACCTGACCCGCCGCCAGACCGAATTTTCCTATCGTGATGCCGATGGGTTCGTGTTCATGGACAACGAGGATTTCTCCCAGTACGTCCTCTCACCTGATGACGTCGGGGATGCGGCCGGGTATATCACCGATGGGCTGCAGGGTATCTATGTGCTCATCATCGGTGACGATCCAGTGGCTATCCAGTTGCCGCAATCTGTAATACTGGAAGTGACCGAGACCGCTCCTGTAATGAAGGGTGCTTCGGCGAACAAGTCCAGCAAGCCGGCCACTCTGGAAACAGGTATTGAGGTGCTGGTGCCCGACTACATTACGCCGGGTGAAAAGATCAAGGTCAATACCGAAACCGGCGAATTCATGAGCCGGGCCTGACCATCATGGCCAACGAGTCCATGCAGGACCAGTTGCGCTCCTTGCGCGACCGGCTCGACCAGGTTGATGCCGAACTGATCGAGTTGGCTGCCGAGCGCCAGCGGATCGTTTCCGAGATTGGGCGGGTCAAGCAGGGCGAAGGTCGTCAACTGCGCGATTTTCGGCGCGAGCGTCAGGTGATCAAGCTTGTTCGCGGCAAGGCCGAGCGCGTCGGTCTGGATCCGGCCGTCGCTGAAGATTTGCTCAAGCGTCTGATTACCGCCTCGTTGACCCGCCAGGAGCAGGAACGCGGCAAGCTCGCCGCGCAAGGTGTGGGTCGTCGCGCGTTGATCATCGGAGGCGGCGGTCTGATGGGTGGCTGGCTGGCCGGCTTCCTGGAGAACCAGGGTTTCGATGTGCTGTTGGCCGACCCGGTGTACGCCGAATCGACAAGCGCCACAAACTGCTATGCGCGCTGGCAGGATGCGCCGGCTGACGTTGACCTGATCGTCGTCGCCGCACCCATATGTGTCAGTGCCGGGATTATCGAAGCGCTGGCACAGGCTGGCAGCAAGGCGCTGGTATTCGAGGTTGCCTCGATCAAGTCACCGCTGATTGAACCACTGCGCAAGGCGGCACAGGCCGGCCTGACCATCTGCTCGGGCCATCCCATGTTTGGACCCGACACACGACTGCTGTCAGGTCGCCATGTCTTGCTGATGGACGCCGGCTGCCCGGCGGCGGTCGACCAGGTCGCGGATCTGTTCGCCGACACCATGGCCGAGATCACCCGAATCCCCCTGGCCGACCACGACCGCCTGATCGCCCTGGTGCTGGGCCTGTCACACGCGATCAACATCGCGTTTTTCACTGCCCTGGAAAAATCGGGCGTGCGCGCGGACCAACTGGCTGGTATCTCCAGCACCACCTTCCAGCGCCAACTGGATATCGCCAGGGACGTGGCTGGCGAAAATCCGGACCTGTATTTCGAGATTCAAAGCCTCAACGAGTATGCCCCGATGGCCCGATCGGCACTGCAGGAAGCAGTCCTGATGCTCACCGCCAGTATCGACGAGAACGATGCCGACGGGTTCCGCTCGTTGATGCTTGACGGAAGGGAGTATTTGTCGAGGCTGGAGGGGGGAAGGTGAGGGCGGAACCAGCCAACCGCCCTTAACCAGCTAACCGCCCTTAGCGAGTTCGCGTCCGATCAGCATGCGGCGGATTTCGTTGGTGCCGGCGCCGATGTCGTAGAGTTTGGCATCGCGCAGCAGGCGGCCGGTGGGGTATTCGTTGATGTAGCCGTTGCCGCCGAGGGCCTGGATGGCTTCGAGGGCGACCTGGACTGCGCTGGTCGATGCGTGCAGGAGGCAGGCGGCGGTGTCGACGCGGGATTTTTCGCCAGCGTCGAAATCGGCCGCGACCTGGTAGGCGAAGCCGCGTGAGGATTGGAGGAGGGCGTACATGTCGCCGATCTTGGCCTGCATCAGGCCGAAGTCTGACAAGGTACGGCCAAATTGTTTGCGCTCTCGGATATAAGGCAGAACGTTGTCCATGGCCGCCTGCATAATGCCGATCGGCCCGCCGGAGAGCACCAGACGTTCGGAGTTGAGCCCGGACATCAGAATGCTGACCGCCTGGTTGACTTCGCCAAGCACATTCTCTTCAGGTATTTCGCAGTTATCAAACACCAGTTCGCAGGTATTCGAGCCGCGCATGCCGAGCTTGTCGAGCTTTTGCGCCTTGGTGAATCCGGGCTGGTCCTTTTCGACCAGGAAGGCAGTCATGCATCGACTGCCGGCGTCCTTGCCGGCGGTGCGCATGTAGACCAGGGCAACATCGCATTCGGGGCCGTTGGTGATCCACATTTTCGAGCCGTTGGCGACCCAGACATCGCCCTTCTTCTCGGCCCGGCAACTCATCGATCCGACCACATCCGAGCCGGCGCCCGGCTCGGACATGGCCAGCGCGCCCTTCCACTCGCCCGATACCAGCTTTGGCAAATACTTCTCGCGCTGAGCGTCGTTGCCGTTGCGGTACAGATTATCGGTACAAAGGTTGGAATGGGCGCCATAGGAAAGCCCAACCGAGCCCGAAGCGCGAGAGATCTCTTCCATCGCCACCAGGTGCGCCAGGTAGCCCATGTCGGCGCCACCATATTCGGCCGGAATGGTGATGCCCAGCAGCCCCATCTCGCCCAGTTGAGCCCAAAGCTCCTGCGGAAACTCGTTCGACTGATCGATATGCTCCGCCCGCGGCGCTATCGCGTCGTCGGCAAAACGCCGCACCGTCTCCCGCAACATTTCGATATCGTCAGAAAGCTTCACCTGTTACCTCTCACCTGCTGCCACTTGCCTTTCACCTTTCGCCTTTTACCTTTCTACCGCCTTCTAGTGATTGCCGCGTTCACGACCCGGGAAGCGATGGGCGCGGCCCATGAACGGAAGCTTGAGCTTGCCGATGGTGGTGATGCGTTCTTCGGCCATGCGGTCAGCGGCTTTCCAGCTCGGAATGCCATCACGTTCGGCGATCTGGAAGATCTTGGAGACGTTGTAATAGATGGTGCGCATCATGCGCTTGGCCCGTTCCCGGTTGTAGCCTTCGAACTCGATCGAGACATTCATCAGGCCGCCGGCATTGACAGCGTAGTCTGGCGCGTAGAGGATGCCGCGGCGTTCGAGTTCATTACCGCATTCTTCGGTGGCCAACTGATTGTTGGCTGCGCCGCAGACAATCTTGAACTTGAAGCGCGGAATGGTCTGCTCGTTGACAATGGCGCCCAGTGCGGTGGGGCAAAACACATCGGCGTCCACATCATAGATTTCATCCAGGCCGACTGCTTCGCAGCCGAGGTTGACCGCTGCCTGGACGGCCTCTTCGTTGATGTCGGTAACAAACACCTTCGCGCCTTCATTGCGCAGCAGCTTGACCAGTTCGAAACCGACATGGCCAACACCCTGGACGGCATAGCTGTAATCACCGATCTCTTCGTCGTTGAACTTGTGCATCAGCGAGGCACGGATGCCCTGCAAGGTGCCGAAGGCGGTAAATGGTGACGGGTCGCCGGAGCCACCGTGAACCTGGTGCACGCCGACGCAGTTATCGGTTTCCTGGAATACATATTCCATGTCGTTGACATCAATGCCGACGTCCTCGGCGGTGATGTAGCGGCCGTTAAGCGAATCAATGAAACGTCCGAAGGAGCGAAACAGCGCTTCGGACTTGTCCTTGCGCGGATCACCGATCAACACCGACTTGCCACCACCCAGGTTGAGACCGGCAACAGCTGCCTTGTAGGTCATGCCACGGGAAAGGCGCAACACGTCGTCCAGCGCTTCCTGTTCGGTGGCATAAGGCCACATGCGCAAGCCGCCGAGGGCCGGGCCGAGCGTGGTGTTGTGAATGGCGATGATGCCCTTCAGGCCAGCATCCTTGTTGTGGCAGAACACGACTTGCTCATGCTCGGTTGTATGGATGGTTTCAAACAGATTCATTGACAGTCCTCCAGACCTGCGCTTGTCGGGTCGCAGGCATTTGGGCCGACCCCCGAAGTGTCGGCCGGAACGATAAAGAGCATTATGAGCCCGGGACGAAACCGCCGGACTAACGATCGCCTGAACCGGGACTCTGGCTCAGGCAGCCGCTTATTTTACCGTAATTGACGGGGGTTGTTGCTAAATTGCCGGGAGTAGCCCCCAGGGTGGGCTAAACCGCCAGCATCCGCTCCACGGATTCGCGGGCCCGGCCGATGATGTGGGCCGGCACGGTGATCTCCGGCTGGAGGGTTTCCAGGCAGGCGACGATCTTGGGCAGGGTGATGCGGTTCATATGGGGGCACAGGTTGCAGGGGCGGATGAAATCGAGTTCCGGGTGTTCGATGGCGACGTTGTCGCTCATTGAGCATTCAGTGATCATGACCACCTGGCGGGTCTTGACCTTGTCGAGCTGGCGGCTCATTGCCGCCGTCGAGCCGACAAAATCCGCCGCGTCCAGCACCTCCATCGGGCATTCCGGGTGAGCCAGCACATAAACGCCAGGGTTTTCGGCGCGCAGGGTGGCGATTTCAGCCGCGCTGAACTTTTCGTGCACTTCGCATGAGCCGTCGTAGAGGATGATGTCGATGTCGGTCTGGGAAGCGACCCACTGGCCCAGGTAGCGGTCCGGGGCGAAGATCACCCGGTCGGTGCCGAGGGATTCGACCACCTCGACGGCATTGGAAGAGGTGCAGCAGATATCCGCTTCGGCCTTGACCTCGGCCGAGGTGTTGACATAGACCACCACCGGGACGCCCGGGTAGCGCTGCCTGAGACGACGTACGTCCTCACCCGTGATGCTTGCCGCCAGCGAACAGCCGGCGCCAAGATCGGGCAGCAGTACGGTTTTGTCCGGCGCCAGGATCTTGGAGGTTTCGGCCATGAAATGCACGCCGCACTGGACGATGACTTGCGCCTCGCAGCGGGCCGCTTCCCGGGCCAGGGCCAGCGAGTCGCCGGTGAAGTCGGCAACGCCATGGTAAATCTCTGGCTTCTGATAGTTATGGGCCAGGATGACCGCGTTGCGTTCAGCCTTCAAGACCTGGATGCGTTCGATCAAGGGGGCGTGAATTAACCATTCCACCTCAGGCAGCGTCGCTCGAAGTTGGTCCAGTCGCCTCCCGGCTGGAACAAAAGACGGTGCATCGGGCGCTGTTGCAGGATTGGTATTCAAGGTACTCATGATCAGTTTCAGCTCTCTATGAAATTTGGTTGGCTGGGCGGCAAATAGTTCAGGGAAACCTGGCGCTCAAGCGTATGTAGATATCGCGATCGATTCGTTGACGCTGCTCAAATTCCGGCAGCTCAAGTTCCCGTCGCCAGCGAAAGCGGGCCTCCACGCTCAGGCCGGACCGAATCAGGCGCTGGTAGCGAATCTCCGCCAGTTCATCGTTGCTACGAAAGTCGGTGGAAATCAGCCAGCCGGCCTGAGCGCGACCGTAGACTACACCAAGATGGTGACCGGGTCGGATGTCATATGCACTGGCGGCCAACTGCCAGGCATTGCCGGAAACCTGGCCGTCTCCGCTCAAACCCGTCACCTCCCGCCGCGGCCTGTTGAGTGTATGGCCCAATTCGCCCGCTGCGACCAGCCGTGTCTTGTCCGGGCCGACAGGCCAGGATGCGGCCATTTTTGTGGTCAACGCCAGCAAGTCCTGCCGTTGTTCGTTTGCCTGTCCCTCGTTGGCGAGCGAGTTCGGCAGCCAGGTCAGCCCGATCATGCGCAGGATCAACGGCCCCGGGTTCTGCTCGGCCTGCAGCCCCGCAAACAGCCCGGCCCGGGCGCGGCTGTCGGTAAAGTCCAGCGGGGTCCGAAGGGTATTGCCTGTGCCATTGCCACCACGACTGTGAACCTGGGTGATCAGGTGACCGCGCCAGGCTGGCGTGATCAGCCGTTGGACATGCACCCCGTCAGTCCAGCCGACCTCCTCGGCATGAACCGGCCGGGCTGTCAACAAGGCTGTCAGGATCACCAGAAGACCGTATGCCACCAGACGTACTACCTGGCCCTGGTGGTCACCTTCACTCTGCTCATCCTGGCGATGTTGACTGGCTTGCTGGCTGCCGAATGGCAGCTTGGAACCTGGTCTGTCCATTTGTTGATCCGCTATGCCGGCTGGCTCGCGGCGGCAGTTTCCATCACCTGGATGCTGACCCGTCTGTTGCGGCGTCGACCGGCTTCGCCTGCGACCGACAAAAATGCTCGTAAAGCTCGGCCATAACGGCCTGGACCGCGGGGCTGGCCAGCGAATAGTAGATGGTCTGTTGATCGCGGCGGGTGCGGGTCAGGCCGCTTTTGCGCAGCACCGCCAGGTGCTGGGACAATGCCGACTGACTCAGGGGCAGGTGCTGGTTGAGCTCGCTGACCGACATCTCGGTATCGAGCAGGTGACACAGGATCATCAGCCGATGCGGGTTGGCCATCAGTTTCAGAAACTGGGCCGCCTCGCCGGCATGGCGGGCCATCTGGTCGGTGGCCGGCATTTGGCGGTCGGTCGATGGGGGCGCTGGCTGATTCATGCCAATACTATGCCGAATTTGCCTATCCACCGCACGGGGCGGCATGTTGGGGCCAGACGGCCTGGCAGGTTAAAATAACCGACTGCACCCGACAAAGACTTAGAGTCCCATGAGCCAGACCGCCGAAACCGTTTCCCGTGCCGCCGGAGTTGCAACCGACACCCCGCTGCGCCTTGTGACCGCCGCCAGCCTTTTCGACGGCCATGACGCGGCCATCAACCTGATGCGTCGGCTGATCCAGGCCGAAGGCTGCGAGGTCATCCATCTGGGCCACAACCGCTCGGTGGCGGACATTGTCCGGGCGGCGATCTGTGAAGACGCTGACGCCATCGCGGTCAGTTCCTACCAGGGCGGTCATAACGAGTTTTTCAAGTACATGGTCGACATGCTGGCCGAGCAGGGTGCCGCGCATGTCCAGGTCTTCGGCGGTGGTGGCGGCACGATCACGCCGGAAGAAATCCGGGAGTTGCAGGGCCACGGCGTCAATCGAATCTATCATCCGGCCGACGGGATGAAGATGGGGCTCAAGGATATGATCGCCGATCTGGTGGCCCGAACCCGGCAGGCACGGTCGGCAAGGGACGCGGGCAACAGAGAGAAGACGGGTGACGCTGCCATTGCCCAGCGCTTGTCGGCAATCGAGAGCGGGACGATCTCCGAGCACGAACTGGCTCGCATTCGCAAGGAATCAGCCGCGTGCCAGACCGTGCCCATCGTTGGCCTGACCGGCACCGGCGGGGCCGGCAAGTCGTCGGTGACCGATGAGTTGCTTAATCGTTTCCTGCACAGTTTTCCCGACATGAAGATTGCGGTGCTGGCCGTCGACCCCACGCGCCGGCGCACCGGTGGCGCTCTGCTGGGGGATCGCATCCGCATGAACACCCTGCGCTCGGAGCGGATTTTCATGCGCTCCATGGCAACGCGTCGTCAGCACATGGCGACTTCGGAAGTCGTCGGCGATGCCCTGGCGTTACTGAGAACGGCCGGATTCGACCTGGTCATTCTCGAGACTGCCGGCATTGGTCAGTCCGATACCGAGGTCGTCGATCTGGTCGACTTTCCAGCCTACGTCATGACCTCCGATTACGGCGCGGCCAGCCAGCTTGAAAAGATCGATATGCTGGATTTTGCCGAACTGGTGATCCTCAACAAGTTCGACCGCCAGGGCAGCCAGGACGCCTTGCGCGACGTGCGCAAGCAGTGGAAGCGCAATCGCCTGGCGTTTGCCATGGATGATGCCGACGTGCCGGTTTATCCGACCATTGCCAGCCAGTTCAATGATCCGGGCGTGAGTTGGATGTTTGTTAATCTCTGCCGCTTATTGCGGCAGAGGGGAAAAGGGGAAAGGGGAAAGGGGAAAGGGGAAAACAGTGACGATGGTTCCTTTGGTACGGAACGTTGTGACTTTGCGCCGGATGTGGAGTTGGCTGACAAGGAGCCGAAGCCTTCGGTGTTGATTCCGGGGAATCGGGTTCGTTACCTGGCCGAGATTGCCGAGCAGGGGCGCGGGATCAACGAAGCAACGCTGAAGTGGGCTGAGGAAGCGCGGCGGGCGCAGCATTATTATGAGGTTCTGCGCGAACTCGAAGTCGCAGACCTTCCGGCTCCCCTTGATCTTCCCACAGTCGACCGGAAACAGGAAACCGGAAACCGGAAACAGGAAACCGGAAACCGGAAACCGTCCGACGCCGAATCCGCCGATACTGCAATCGCCGGACACCTTCTTCAACGCTACGCCGAAGCCATCAAATCCATTCCCGAACACGCCCGCGATCTGCTCAAGAGCTGGCCCAAGCTGAAGGCATCAGTCGAGTCCGAGGAATACAGCTACGAGGTGCGCGGCAAGGCGATCACCGGTTCGAACTACCGTGAGTCGCTGTCGCGCCTGCAGATCCCCAAGATTGCCGCGCCGCAGACCACCGACTGGGGCGATCTGCTGGTTTTTCTGCTGAAGGAGAACCTGCCCGGCCACTACCCCTACACCGGAGGGGTTTATCCCTACCGGCGCACCAACGAAGACCCGATTCGCATGTTTGCCGGCGAAGGTACGCCGGAGCGGACCAATCGGCGGTTCCACTATGTCTCCGAAGGTCAGCCGGCACGTCGTCTGTCGACGGCGTTCGACTCGGTGACGCTGTATGGCGAAGACCCGCACGAGCGGCCCGACATTTACGGCAAGGTCGGCAACTCAGGGGTTTCCATTGCCACCCTGGACGACATGAAGAAGCTGTATTCGGGCTTCGATCTCAGTCACCCGGCCACATCAGTGTCGATGACGATCAATGGCCCGGCGCCGATGTTGATGGCGATGTTCATGAATACCGCCGTCGACCAGCAGGTCGAAAAGCATCTGAAGGAAACCGGGCAGTGGGAGCAGGCGGCCAAGAAGCGCGATGCGTTGCTCGGCGACAATCCGCCCGAATACAGCGGCGAGCAACCAAAGAGCAGCGACGGCCTTGGGCTTGGACTGCTCGGCGTGACCGGGGATCAGTTGATCGATCGTGACACCTACGAAAAGATTCGCGCCGAAACCGTCAAGGTGGTTCGCGGCACGGTCCAGGCCGATATCCTGAAGGAGGATCAGGCCCAGAACACCTGCATCTTCTCGACCGAATTTGCCCTGCGCATGATGGGCGATATTCAGCAATACTTCATTGACAAGGAGGTGCGCAACTTCTACTCGGTGTCGATTTCCGGTTATCACATCGCCGAGGCCGGGGCCAATCCGATCAGCCAGCTCGCCTTTACCCTGTCGAACGGATTCACCATCGTCGAGTACTATCTGGCCCGCGGCATGGACATCAACCAGTTCGCGCCCAACCTGTCGTTCTTCTTCTCCAACGGCATGGACCCGGAATACACGGTCATCGGACGGGTGGCCCGGCGAATCTGGGCCCGTGCCATGCGTGAGCGCTACGACGCCAACAACCGCTCGCAGATGATGAAGTACCACATCCAGACCTCCGGCCGCTCACTGCACGCCCAGGAAATCCAGTTCAATGACATCCGCACCACATTGCAGGCCCTTTACGCCATCTTCGACAACTGCAACAGCCTGCACACCAACGCC
>JBGTLI010000221.1:0-6717 GCA_041744195.1 Wenzhouxiangella sp.
CAGGCTGGAGTTGAATGCGATTTCATTGATCCGGTTCTGAATCTCGCTGGCGGTTTTCGGCACGCCCTTGCGCTCGATCGGGTTGATCTGCACGATCACCACGTCGGAACATTCGCTGCCATAGAAGAATGGAAACAACGACGGGTTGCCCATGTAGCCGCCATCCCAGTAAGGCACGCCGTCGATTTCCACGGCCTGGAACAAATTCGGCAGGCAGTCCGAGGCCATCACCATATCGGCAGTCAATTCGTGGCCGTGGAACACCTTCGCCCGCCCGGTCTCGACATTGGTCGCGGAGATTTCGATTTTGGTGCCGGCCGGCGCGCCATTATTGCGCCACCCAGCCACCGTCCACCGGCAGCGCTGCGCCAGTGATCGAAATCGCACCGGCGCTGCACAGAAACACCGCCAGCGCACCGATCTCGGAAGTCTCGGCGAAACGCTTGGTAGGTTGGGCCTTGAGCATCACATCGCGCTTGACCTCCTCTTCGCTAATCCCGCGCGCCTTGGCCGTTTCGGGAATCTGTTTTTCGACCAGTGGCGTCCAGACATAACCCGGGCAGATCGCGTTGACGGTAATCCCCTGTACGGCCACTTCCAGTGCCACGGTCTTGGTCAAGCCCAGCAGGCCGTGCTTGGCAGCGACGTAGGCCGACTTGAACGGCGAGGCAATCAGACCATGGGCCGAGGAGATATTGATAATCCGGCCCCAGCCGCGCTCGCGCATGCCTGGCAGCACCTGCTTGATGGTGTAGAACGAGGCCGAAAGATTGAGATTAATGATCGCCTGCCACCTGTCGTCCGGGAACTCATCGACCGGGGCGACAAACTGGATGCCAGCGTTGTTGACCAGCACGTCTACTCTGCCGAAGTGCTCGATCGCAGCGTCGATCAGCCCGCGCGCGCCGTCTGGATCCATCAGGTTGGCCGGGTCGTAGATCACTTCCACGCCATACTTGTCGACCAGCCCGGCGCGAAGTTCTTCCACCTCGCTTGCTGGCTCAATGCCGTTCATGACAATGTTCATCCCGTCGGCGGCCAGTGCTTCGGCGATCCCTAAACCAATGCCGCTGGTCGAGCCAGTCACTACCGCGATCTTCTGTTCGTTCATTGCTGAGTTTTCCTTGTTCGAAATCATGAATTATCCGGGTTCAGGTAATCGTGCAGCACCCGACCATAGGGAAGGGCCAGATCGGCCTTGAAGTGCCGCCCTCGATCACTTCGAGCACCGGCAGATCGGCCACTGGTGCGTTGATATGTGGAATCAGGTGCAGTCGCGCCGGGCCTGAATAATGGAAGTGCATGTGAATGTCGGTCAGGTTATAGGCCACCAGCTCGGCGATGCGCTGGTTGCCGGTCACGCAGGGAATGATCTTGAGATTGACCGCGGTCTTGCGTAGGTGCGCGCCGCGATCTTCAAGCCGGGGCGCCAGCCGGTCGTGAAACTTGTAGGTCATGGTCCCCATCGCTACCCGCTCGCCGGCATAGTCCAGTGTGCCGGTCAGGGTGTCCGAGCGCACCTCCAGCCGCGCCTCGCCCCAGCGCTTGGGAAAACCCCAGATCTCGCGCCCGGCGCTGATCGGCGGCTCGACGTTCAAAAACATCATTGCAGTGTAATTGACCGGCTCGCCATTGAACCGGCAGGGTATCACCACCCCGGTTTCCTGGTAGGAACCGAACCCCGAGCTGTCGGGCATGTTGATCCATTCATAAAAAACCTGATCACTGCCGTCAGGTTCCAGCGGCTCGGGCACCATCGCACGAACTGCCTTAGGACAGCTTCGATAGCTGATGATCGGATACTCGCGGTCGACAAACCGGTACGGCCCGCACGGATAACTGGGGTTGGCCGGCGGCATCGCTGCAAGGCCTAGAATCTGGTCGGGTGTCACAATAGGATCCTCAGCGATTTTTGCAGCGCACAATGCGTCGAAACACTAGACCAGCGAAACAGGATTCCGATTGCATGCAGCCGGCGGCTCCGCGCAAACGCCAATTTGCCATGCCGATTTCAAGAAACTAAGGCCTCAGCCTGGCGCCACCATCAAATTCTGGGTGGCTGGTGTTGTTGGTCCGGTTTTTAGACCGTGGACCTACGGACTGGGTAGATCGGCCATTCATGGCCGACGGATTTAGCCTGTTCCCGATGGGGGGCAGCTGCAAGAGGCCGCGCTTGGATCAGGCTTGAAGCCTACAAACCCAATCATTCATCTTCATAATACTGCCACACCCAAACTGGACTGATGCCAATGTCAATGTCAATGGCCACGCGGCTGACTTTGCTGACTATGATTGCCTCCCTGAGTCTTTCTTTCGCACACGCGGGACGAGGGTGATCTGTTCACCGCCCTGAAGGCGACCATGGCAGTACCGGGGCTATTCATTCCCGTATCGGTCGGCGACCGTCTGCTGATCGACGGGGGCGTTTCCAATCCGCTGCCGTGGGATCTTCTATCCCATCATGAGTTTGTCGTGGCCGTTGATGTGACCGGCACCCGGAAGCCCACGCCAGGCGACGAGCCTGGACTGTTCGATCTGCTGTTCAAAACGTTCGAGATCATGCAGCAGTCAATTATCAGTGAAAAGATGAACAACGGCGCACCAAATCTCTACATCAAGCCAGAGCTTTCCGGGGTGCGGTTGATGCATTTTGATCGGGTTGACGAGATTGTCGATCAAGCGGCCGAGGCAGCGGAAGAGCTGGGGCGCGCGTTGGACGGGAGAAGGTAGGTCGGAGGTATGGATGATGTCGACTAAGGGTTGACAATTGCTTGGCGCTTCGTTCTAATCCCTGAAAGTCTACGAATTTGGAAGGGATGCGGATACACCATATCCGCAGTGGCATATGGGGAGAACGATAGTGGATTTGACCACGTATAATCGTAATATCGTGACGTCGATACCGGTGGGAGCGCCCGCGTCAACGCCCACTGCTGAGATTCGTGGTGGCCTCCACCGAATGTTCAGTTGGCTACTGGCTTATTTCTCCAGGTTGAGCGTCTTGCAATACGGCACGACGGCTATGCTCCTTCCGACTGCCGTCTTCGTTTCCTTGATCGCCCCACTTAGTGCGCTGGGTGAGAATTGCCCAGACAACATGGAATGTGTTCCGTTCGGATTCAATGAATGGTGCTGGACTTCACAGAGCGACTGCAATAATGACTTTTCTCCTTCGCTCTGTCCGGATCGACCGCAGCGTGGTTTCGACGGCTATGATTCGCAAATGCAGTGGGTGATCTCGGTCTATATGATGTGCCAAGGGTACAGCGGCGGGAGCTATGAACCAGAAGGGCCAGAACAATTTGGCGGCCATCTTTGGGATGAGCAGCCAATGACTCGAACACAGTTATGGCGCCTACTGTTGGATCATCCCAACGGGTATCAATCGGAGCTCTCCTTTAGTAGCGGAGCTCAAAGAGATCCATACTGCCCTCCGGGATTCAGTTTCGCCACGACGCATTGCCAACGACCTCGTGTTTCGTGTGAACCTCCAAATTGTCAGGTCGGCAATGGAGCAGTCCCGGTCTCGCAGGAGAATATTTTTAAGGTTGATGATTATGTTGGTGTTGGAGGATTGTCGCTCCAACGTACATACAACAGTCAATCACGATTGCCAATGTTTTTCCCTGAGCATTTGCCGTGGGGCAGCAAGTGGATGTCTAATTGGGATATGCGTTTGATATTGGAGGGTGATCGTGTCCGCGCCCTGCGATCAGATGGTCGACAAATTGTTTTCGATCAGGATGAAGGGGACGGTTGGCGTGCGTGGAAGGGTGAAGTATCAACTTTGCATGAGCACGAGCTGGAAGACCTATCCGGTTGGTTGCTTCGAAACAAGGATGATTCATTGGAGCACTATGACGCTGATGGTCGACTTGTCTTCATGCAGGATAGGCATGCCAACATGTTCGAGATTTTATATTCTGTTGATGGTCAAATAGATCGTGTACAAGATCAAAGCGGCCGACACATCCGTTTCGTTTGGGAAGGTTCCGGAAAATCTGCACGAATAGGACGGGTAATACTGCCAGACAATACCGAGATCTACTATGCATATGATGAAGTGACCGGTCGCCTGGAAAATGCCTTCGATGTGAGCGGGCTTCGCGAAATGTATCTCTATGCGGAAGAAGGGGCTTCATCATTTTCCGGACATGACAACCTGTTCTTGTTGACCGGAATCGAGGATGCAAACGGCCGTTCTGCATCATACCGTTACGACTCCCAGGGAAGGCTGGTTGAATCCGCGCTAGCTGGGGAGGTAAACGCATATGAATTTTCAATGGGTGCAAATTACGTCGACATCACTTCCCCAAGAGGAGTCGAGCGCCGCACGTTTAGCCAAATTGCGGGCGCCCGGAGAATTACATCAATCACAAATAGCTGTCAAGACTGTCCCACGCACACCAGGACGTTTTCTTACGATAGCAACGGCTTCTTCGACACTGTCTCAGATTTTAATGGCATCGTAACCGACTATGACTATGATGACCGTGGTCTTGAAATGCGACGCATTGAAGCCAGCAGTGCACCAAATGATGCCAACCCGGTAGCGCGTAGAATCATTGAAACCGACTGGCATCCCGACTTTCGTCAGCCAGTTGAACGTCGCGTCTACAATGACGTCGGCATAGAGGAAACCCGAGAGAACTGGACTTACAACACGCGTGGTCAGATACTGACTCGCAGCGAGATCGACCCCACTACTGCCATCACTCGAACCTGGATGTACACCTATTGTGAACAAGCCGACGTAGATGCTCCGGGAAGTACTTGTCCTGTCCTTGGCTTACGCAAAGCCATCGACGGCCCGCGCACCGGCGTGGTCGATGTAACCAGTTTTGATTATTACCCCACCACCGACGAATCCGGCTGCGGCATCGGCGGTCCCTGCCATCGCAAGGGTGACCTCCACACCACCACCAACCCGCTCGGCCACGTTACCGAGTTCATGGATTACGACCCCGCCGGCCGCCCCTTGAAGATTCGCGACCCCAACGGTGTCGATACGGTCATGACCTACCACGTACGCGGCTGGCTGCTGACCCAGACCACGGCCGGGGTCACCACCGTCTACGACTACCTGCCCAACGGCCTGGTCTCGCGCGTCACCCAGCCTGATGGCAGTTTTCTCAAGTTCGAATACGACAGCGCTCAGCGCCTGACCGCCATCGAAAACGCCCTGGGCGAGCGCATGGAGTACGAACTCGACGCCGCCGGCAACCGCACCGCCGAGCGCATCTACGACAACCAGAGCACGCTGACCTTCGAGCTGCAGCAGGTCTACGACCAGCTCGGCCGCCTCAAGACCACGCTCACCGGCACCGGCCACGAGACCAGGTATGACTATGATGCTGCCGGCAACCTGACCGGGGTAATCGACGCACTGGACAACACGACCAGCTACGACTTCGACCCGCTCAACCGCCTCAGAAAGATACTCGACTCCCTGGGCGGCGAAACCGCGTTCCAATACGACGCCCGCGACAACTTGGTCGAAGTCACGGACCCCGAAGGCCTGAGTACCCAGTACACCTACAACGCCTTCGACGAACTGGTTAAACTCAACAGCCCTGACACCGGCGTCACCACCTATACCTATGACAGCGCCGGCAATCGTCTGACCCTAACCGATGCCCGAGGCGTGACCACCACCTACACTTACGACGCCCTCAACCGCCCGACTGCCGTCCAGTTTTCCGACAGCAGCCTGGACGTGACCTATTTATACGACCAGGCTGATACCGTCACCGGCTGCAAGGCCTCCCATCCCATCGGCCGACTGACCCGCATGGTCGATGCCTCCGGCACCACCACCTATTGCTACGATGCGCGCGGCAACCTGGTCGAAAAGTCCCTGGTTGAACTGGATCTGACCGTACGCTATGAATACAACCCGGCCGGCCGGTTGCAGGTGGTGATCTACCCCTCCGGCAGGTACATAAACCACCAGCGCAACGCAGCCGGCGACCTGGCCGGTTTGTCGATCGGCGACGACAACGGCGCACGCTCGGCGCCCTTGGTGTCGCAGATGGCCAACTTGCCGTTTGGGCCGGTTGCCTACCTCCAGTACGGCAATGGCCAGCAAATGATCCGTGAATACGATCTGAATTACTGGCTGACCGATCAGACCAGCCCGGCACTGCAACTTCATTTCCGGCGCGATGCCGTGGGAAATATCGACCGCCTGGGCACCGCGCCGGGTGCGGCCAGCCCAATCGAGGATTATCGCTACGACGACCTGTACCGCCTGGAGGGCGTCGAGAACGACCTGGGTGTCGATGTCCAAGCCTTCGCCTACGACCTGATCGGCAACCGGCAGAGCAAGACTACCCCGGCCGGCACTGAGCCATACAACTATGCTGTCGACAGCCACCGTTTGATTGAAGTCGCCGGTCATGGCCGCGCCTACGACCCGGTGGGCAACCTGATCTCCGACCAGGCCAGCGGTCTTGACTACACCTACGATGCCCGCAACCGGCTGGCGGCAGTGTCCCGGTCTGGGATGGTGCTGGCCACCTATCAGTACAACGGTCTCGGGCAACGGGCCAGAAAGACTCGGTTTAAGAGCGGAACGCCGCACGAAACCACCTGGTTTGTCTATGACGAACAAGGCCGCCTGCTCGGCGAATACGTCAGCGGCGACTTCGGCGAAGACCCCCACCCGCGGCGCGAATACGCCTATGCCGACTCCACCCCGGTCGCCGTACTCGACGA
>JBGTLI010000222.1:0-2829 GCA_041744195.1 Wenzhouxiangella sp.
TACACTGATGTCCGGCCAGATTCGGATGTGAATGGGATGAAACGACTGACTGGTTTGATTTTGCTGGGCACGGCGGCGTCCCTGTTGGTTGCTTGCCTGGCCCACGATGAGCCTGAGGCCGTGACCGGGGCAGGTGGGTTGGCTTTAGCCCCGTCAGGGGTGGACCCGATTGGCGATCCTGAGCCGCTTGAGGTTTTTCCCGGCACCCTGGTCGAAGGCCAGGGGCACGAAGATATCGCCGAGCGAGCGCCGCTGGCCGAAACCCGCGACCTGTCCGATGAGCAAATGGCACAGTTGCTGGGGCGCCTGGACCGGCTGCCGGTTGACCCTGACGATGAAGTCGATTTTGCCCTGCGGCCAGGAAGCCTTCCGCCGCCCCGGACCGGGGTTGCCGTCCAGGCCGAATTTCCCCCGGATGAGGAGCGCCGGCCTCCGGTGGTCGATGCTCCGGAAGGCCCGCTTCAGCTGTTGCGCTATGGGCCCGAGGGAGCCGTACCCATAGCCGGCCAGGTCAGCATGACCTTTGATCGCCCGATGGTCGCGGTCACGGCCCATGACGATACGCTTGAAAATGGCGTGCCGGCCACCCTGTCGCCCGATGTGCCTGGTCAGTGGCGCTGGGTTGGCGTCCGCACCCTGATGTTCGAGCCGGAGGCGGCCAGGCTGCCGATGGCGACCCAATTCACGGTCTCGTTGGACGCCCAGGCCCGGGCTGCCGATGGCTCGGAGCTGGCAGAACCCTACGAGTGGGCCTTTTCGACCCCACCGGTCAGTGTCATCAACAGCTACCCCATGGGAACTGGTGTACCGCTGGAGCCGGTCATCATCCTGGTGTTTGACCAGCGCGTCCATCTGGACACCCTGTCGGCGTCTCTGCGGATCATCGACCGGGATGGCCGCAATCTTGCCTATCGCGCGGCGACTGATCAGGAAGTCGAGGATGACCCGACGGCCGCGAACCTGGTTGAGGGTCTCGAGCCTGGCCGCTGGGTGGCGCTTCGCACCGAGGATGCGTTGCCGACCAGTACGCGTATCGAACTGGTCCTGGAAGCTGGCGCCCAGTCGGCCGAGGGCCTGTTGCTGACCACCGAAACCCAGCGTCGCGAGTTCTCGACCTACGGTCCGTTCATCGTCAATCGCAAGCAGTGCGGCTGGAACCAGGAATGCTCACCATCGGACCCATTCACGTTTTATCTGTCCAACGACCTGGATCCGGATCAGGATGCGTCCGCCCTGGTGACGGTCGAGCCCGAGATCAGCGGCGTCCAGGTCGAGGCTTCGGGTCGCAGCATCACCATCCTTGGCATCAAGCGCGGCCAGACGACCTACAACATTTCCTTCTCTCCCGAACTGGCTGACCGTTTTGGTCAGCAGCTCAGCGGTTCCCGATCGTTCTCGTTCGAAGTCGGCAGCTTTCGGCCCAGCGTGACCCTGGGAGCCGAGGCCCTGACCACGCTGGACCCGATGGCGCCGCCCCGGCTGGAGTTCTTCAGCACCAATTACCAGTCCGCGCGGGTCCATATTCACCGGGTTGAACCCTCGGACTGGCCGGGCTATCTGTCGCTTTTTCGCCGTCAGCACGAGTGGCGGGATTTGTTGCCTGACCTTCCGGGGGAGGAGGTTTTCTCCGGACTGATAGAGATCGAGCAGCTGCGTGATGAGCTGGTCCGAACGGGCATCGACCTGGCGCCCTGGCTGAATGACGATACCGGCCATTTTGTGGTGATGGTTGGGCCGGGCAGGTTGCTTGATCGGGTGCCCGAGGATCGCTGGGGACGAAACCAGATCACCTGGGTCCAGGCTACCCGGATCGGCCTGGATGTTGCCGCAGACAGCAATCGCCTGCAGGTCTGGGCGACCAATCTGGCCGACGGCTCGCCGCTGGCCGATACCCGAATTCGGATCGGAACGATGGCCGAATCCCGGGTAACAGATGACGACGGTCTGGTCTCTATCGAACTGCCCGCCCAGGCCGATGTGGCCGGTAGCGCGAACTGGGTCGAGGCAACGATTGGCGCCGATACCGCGCTGCTGCCTGAATCCCGCCACTGGGGGAGTCGCACAAACTGGCACAAGCGCGATGAGCCGGATGATGTGCTCTGGCATGTATTCGACGACCGGCAGATGTACCGCCCCGGCGAGACCGTGCATCTGAAAGGCTGGCTACGGCGGCTTGAAAAACGCCCGGATGGCGGGCTTGGCCTGTTCGACCGGTCGGCAGAAATCCGCTATACGGTCTCCGATTCCCGCGGCAATGATCTGGCGGTGGGAGCGACCGGGGTCGCTGGCCTCGGCGGATTTGATTTTTCCTTCGAGCTCCCGCAAACCCCCAATCTGGGGGATGCCAGTGTGCGTTTGAGTGTTAGTGGCCTGTCGGGAGTGGGTCAGACCAGCCACACCCACCACTTTTCGATCCAGGAATTCCGGACGCCAGAGTTCGAAGTGACCACGCGATCGGCGCCAGGGCCGTTTGTTGGATCCGAGCCAATCGACGTTGCGGTTGAAGCGGCCTACTACGCCGGTGGTGCCCTGCCCGGGGCCGACGTGGGCTGGAATGTTAGCGCCGAGCCGGGGCACTATTCACCCCCGAATCGCGACCCATGGTCTTTCGGTTTCCAGACGCCATGGTGGATGCCGTGGCATTGGCGTGAGCGCAACGGTTCCGCCACCCAGCAATTCGAGGGCCGCACCGACGGCGGCGGCAAACATGCCCTGGCGATCAATCTGGATTTCTCCGAGCAGCCTCGTCCGTTGCGAATCACGGCCGCGGCCACCGTTACCGATGTCAATCGTCAGGCATGGAGTTCGTCAAGCGAGATTCTCGCCCAT
>JBGTLI010000223.1:0-2759 GCA_041744195.1 Wenzhouxiangella sp.
ATCGGCCGTCGCCTGCTGGATCTGCTGGTACAAATTCTTTGCATACCAGTCGTCGAGCATGCCCGGTTCACGGGTGGCCAGCGACGCCTTCATCGGGAAGTCGGTCTGGGGCAGATTGATTGTGTCTTTGTAGTCCATGAAAGAATTCAGGGTTCAGAGTTCAGGGTTTCGGGATTCAGGATGGCGCGTGCCGTTTGGGCGTCGGTGTCCATTTGGGCTTTCATTGTCTCAAGATCGTCATATTTTTTTTCCGGGCGCAGGTACTCGATGAATTCAACGGTCAGGTGCCTTCCGTAAAGATCGCCCTGATAATCGAACAAGTGTGCCTCAAGCAGCCAGTCAGTGCCGGCCACGGTCGGCCGGTTTCCGAGGCTGGCGACTGCAGCATGCCTTTCCAGCCCGGCGCCACTGACCCGTACAGCGAAAACCCCCCTCAGCGCCGGCGGGACCGGCGGACGGAGATTCACGGTCGGATAACCCAGCCTGGCCCCGAGCTGACGACCGCGCAAAACCCGGCCCCAAATCGCGCAGGATCGGCCGAGCAGGTGCCTGACCCGATCGAGATCACCGGCCTTCATGGCCGCACGGACCAGCGAGGACGATACCTTTTCGCCCTGGTCCATCACAGCGTCCACCACCTGGACAGTAAAACCCAGGTCCTTGCCCAGCGCCATCAGCAGATCGACATCCCCTACTGCTTTTGCGCCAAACCGGAAATCGGGGCCGACAACAACATGGCGGGCGCCGGCCAGTCCAGCCAGCATGTTCGCTGCAAATGCGTCCGGCCTCTGTGCAGCAAACCGGCGATTAAACCGAAGCATGAACATCAGGTCAATGCCATAACCCCGGCACAGATCCAGTTTGTTGCGCACGTTCAAAACGCGGCACACCGGCTTGTCCGGTCGAAAAAAGGTTGCAGGCAATGGTTCGAAACACATCAGGGCCGGCGTCAATTCATCGGCGCGCGCACACACCGCCCTGATCAGGGCCTGGTGGCCGCGATGCAGCCCGTCAAAGTTACCCACAGCCAGCGCGGTGGCCAGCTGCTGGTCAGGCTTTGGTTGAGTGTCCCGGATTAATCGCACGAATCGCTTCGCATAAGCAATCGCGCGATTCTACCGGTTTTGGCCTGCTCTCGCCGGACTGAATCGATACTGCATGCTCCGATCTGGAGCAAATACTGTAGTATTCAGGAGCTTCTGGCCACCCCGCCGCCATCGCTTCGGCGGCACATTTGAATGTTGGCGCTTCACCCGCTTGGACTTTTTTATATGAATGAATCGAGTTCGAGCAACCAGACCATTCGCATCTCTGTCGCCCAGCTCAGTTTCACGGAGACCTCTCTCAGCGTGCGCCGTGATCCTGGCGAGGCGCTGCGTCAAACGCATCGTCTGATCGAAAGCGAACTCGACCGACTCCCGCGTGAAAGTCGTGGACCTGTTGCCTGCCGGGCCGGCTGCGCTCTCTGTTGCCACCTGCGGGTCATGGCCACACCGATTGAAGTGTTCGCGCTGCTTGACGACCTGTTCCGCGCGCTCAGCCCGGAAGCATTCACCCGCTTCGAGGAACGCTTGATTGCCACTGACAAAAAACTCCGCCAACTGAAATCCGCCAATGTTCTGACCGTCAAGCTGCCCTGCCCGGCCCTGGTCAATGGGCGTTGTACCGGCTACGCCGCCCGGCCCCTCAATTGCCGCAGTTACCACTCGCTCTCAAAGCAGGCCTGTGAGGCGTCTTTCAACAACCCCGGGGACCTGTCCCTCGATCACCCCCAACTCGCGGCAGTGGCCAATGTCCACGAGGGCGGACAGGCCGGATTCATGGCCGCATTCGCACACGCCGGGTACGACGACCGCCAGTATGAACTGACCACCGCCCTGGCCGAAGCGCTTGATGACCCTGAATCACGAGACCGTTTCTATCGCAAAGAACCTGCTTTTGTGCGGCCGACCATTGTTTAGGACCATTGTTTAGGACGATTGTTTAGAACTCGCTTCGCTCGCGGGAAGAGGGAGAGAAGGGAAACGGGAGAGGAAAACCAGAAGTGGCGAACACGGAGTCGACTTACTCAGGGGCCTCGTAGGCAAACTCGGTGATCCGCCAGTCGTGGGCGTGGATGCGCAGTGGGCCGCGTACTCTTTCCTCGAACTGGGTGGGAAATACATAGTCACCGACTTGTTCGTAGGCCAGAAAGGTTGTATCGACATGGGCGCCCTGGGTGGTCTCGAAACCGTTGAGCGTCAGGTGGACACGGAACAGCAGGTGGAAATCCGGATCGATCCAGAGCACCACCTGATCTTCCTCGGCCTCGCCAAAGCCCGGACGAAGCGTCGCCAACAGGCGTCGGTAGTTGACACCGTTCTCGCGCTGGTCGCTGAGGCGCGTCAGCGCGCTTTGTCGGTGCAGGATGAATGTCGGTCCAAAATGGAACAGCTCAAACGCATCGGTGGTCATCGCCGTGGCCCGCAGCCGGGCCGGGTCAGTCTCCGGCTCGCCGTTATAGTAGAGCTCGATGCCGCGCCCCTGACGGATCACCGTCTTGGTCCCATCCGGGCCTTGGTGTTGCACCTCGTAACGCCTGTCTTTCGGCGTGTAACGCTCAACGGCGCTGATGCGGTAGCCGGCGTCGGTGACCACCGGCTGAATTCGAACGATCAGCCGCTTCCAATCCCCCTCCATCGCCAAAGTGAAAGTACCGGTGTCATCGCGGAGATCACCGCCATGGGCCTTCACGGTGAGATCAAGCAAGGCCGCCGCAT
>JBGTLI010000224.1:0-17701 GCA_041744195.1 Wenzhouxiangella sp.
CCATGGCACAGCCGAGGATGGGTCTTGGTCGTGCGCGTCCAAGCGTGCATGAAGCTCCTGTACTTGGGCAGGCGTGAGGGCCGCAGCGTCAGGGTTTTCGGCCGCGATACTGTCCCAAATGTCCTCGGCAAGCTGGATCCGTTCGGCCACGGAAAGGTTCAAGAAATCTGGTCTGGACTGGCTCATGAGGGAAGTATAACTGATGTTTTTTCGGCCTGACGTTTGGATTAGCCGGCGCCGCCACTGAGCTTGCCCGGCTTTGCCGGCCCATGCTCGGCGTCTCCCTCCAGTCAGCCAGAGACCAAAAAACCAAGCGCGTTGGTACCGATGGAGGGATTGCTGCGCGCCAACTAGCTCGCTTCGCTGGATAAATCTTCCGCAACCTGCGAATGGACGGCTTCAAGCCGCTGGAAAATGCCCTCCACGACATTTTCCCGTCCCGCGAACAGGTTTTCAGGACCGCCATCGCTCAGGTCGCTGAAAGGCGGTTCGTAGAGCGCGCCGGCTTCCATGATGCCGTTGTGGGTCAACTGATCGATGATCAGCTCGATAAAGCGGATCTGGCGTTCATCGAGGCTGCGGTCGTTGAGGAAATCGGCAAAGGCGGCCTGGGCGGCGGCGCGGTCCAAGCCGACCAGGCTGCGGACGAACCAGGCAGGGGCCTCGGAGCGGTTCAAAAGGCTTGATAACTGGGTCTGAGAATTGTTTGCCGCTTTTGCGAAGCTTCTTTTCAGGCCCAAGCGGCCCTTCGCGAGCCTCGATTTCATGTCGATCCAGTTGACACGTTAAGGAGTCATGTCGAAAAAATGGCATTTTATCGACATAAAATGAAAAGCCGTACAGAGGCGGTGAGGCGAGGAGAGAGCAATATAGCGTCCTGTCTGGTAAAGTTCATGGCTATTTATCCGGTCGGAAGTACGCTGCTAAAGCCTGCCCATCCGGGTTTCAGGCCGCATCCGAGCTCCCTGGACTGGCACCGAAATCACGTATACATAAGATGAGACAGTAATGCCAGCAGCGACCGACAAAAATGCAGACCTGAACTACGCTGACACGCTATGGAAATCGGCCGACACGCTGCGCGGCCAGATCGATGCCGCCGAGTACAAGCATGTGGTCCTTGGCCTGCTCTTTCTGAAGTACATCTCCGACTCTTTCGAAGCCCGTAAAGACGAACTCAAGGCCGAGTTGGAAGCCGACGGCATCAGCGGTCCGCAGCTCGAAGGCCTGCTGGAAAACCGCGACGAATACACCGCCGAGCGGATCTTCTGGGTGCCGCCCGAGGCGCGCTGGCAGAACCTGCAGAACCAGGCCGCGCGGCCCGACATCGCCACGCTGATCGACGACGCCATCCTGGCCGTTGAACGCGACAATCCGAGTCTTAAGGGCAAGCTGCCGCGCGATTACGCCCGCCGCAGCATCGCGCCGGAGAAGATGAAGGGGCTGATCGACCTGATTGCCGACATCGGCTTTAAGGGTGACCGCGCCAGGGCCCGCGACATGCTCGGCCGGGTCTACGAGTACTTCCTCGGTAAATTCGCCCAGGCCGAGGGCAAGCTCGGCGGCGAATTTTTCACGCCGCGCTGCATCGTGCGCCTCCTGGTCGAGATGCTCGAACCCTACGAGGGCCGCGTCTACGACCCCTGCTGCGGTTCGGCGGGCATGTTTGTGCAGTCGGAGCGCTTCGTCGAGGCCCACGGTGGGCAAACGACCGACATCTCAATCTTCGGCCAGGAGTCCAACCCCACCACCTGGCGGCTGGCGCACATGAACCTCGCCATCCGCGGCATCGAAGCCAACCTCGGTTCGCAGCCTGCCGACAGCTTTCTGCGGAACCTGCATCCTGACCTCAAGGCCGACTACATTCTCGCCAATCCGCCGTTCAATATCTCCGACTGGTCGGGCAAGCTACTGGCCGACGACGTGCGCTGGCGCTACGGCACCCCACCCGCTGGCAATGCCAACTACGCCTGGATCCAGCACTTCATCCACCACTTAGCGCCGCCCAACGGCCACGGTGGCGGGGTCGCCGGCTTCGTCATGGCCAACGGATCGTTGTCTTCCGGTTCCGGCGGCGAAGGCGTAATCCGCCAGCGCATCGTCGAGGCCGACCTGGTGGACTGCATCGTCGCGCTCCCGGCTCAGCTCTTCCTTACCACCGGTATACCGGCCTGCCTCTGGTTCCTCACTCGCGACAAGACGGGCAAGAATCTCAAGCATGGCGGACGTGATCGCAAAGGCGAGACCCTGTTTATCGACGCGCGCAAGCTCGGCACCATGCAGACCCGCACGTTGCGCGTGCTGACCGGAGGCGACGACGGCGAAAGCATGCTGGCCGGCGGCATGGGCGACCCGAACGTTGATTCCGACATCGGCCGCATCGTCTATGCTTTCCGCCAGTGGCGCGGCGAGCCCGCGCCCGACTGGTGGGACCAGGGCGAACACGGAAAGTGGGAATACCGTGACATCCCCGGGTTCTGCAAGACTGAAACCATTGAGGGCATCGGCAAGCATGGCTTCGTGCTCACCCCCGGCCGCTATGTGGGTGCCGAGGCGCAGGAGGACGACGGCGAGCCCTTCGCCGAGAAGTATCCGAGGCTGCTGGCCGAGTTGGAGGAGTGCTTTGGCGAGAGCGAGCGCTTGATGTCGGTAGTCCGCGAGCAACTGAAAAGGGTCATGCCATGAGCAACAGCGATGCTATCCGTTGGCTGCAGCGTCTGGAACATTTCGAAACCGCGCTGGCCAAGCTTAATGACGCCTGTCAACAAGACGGTTATTCAGAACTGGAGCTGGCCGGCGTTATCCAATTCTTTGTTTTCAGTCAGGAGCTGGCCTGGAATACGCTTAAAGACTTGCTCTATGTCGAAGGCATCGACGCCAAAACCCCGCGGGCCGTATGGCGCGAAGCGCACAGCGCCGGCTTCGTGGATGACATCGACACCGCTCTTGGCACCATCGCCTTTCGCAACGAGCTTTCGCATCGTTACAGCGAGGCAATGGCTCGGCGTGCGGTCGAACGCATCCGGACCGATTACCTGCCGCTGTTGAAAGACATCCTGAGCAAGCTCCAGGCGAAGCGAGAAAGCGAGCGGCGCGTGTGACAGATCGCAACGCATCCATGGGGCCGGACGGGCTGACACGCCATGATCGCGACCTCATCCGTGACGTACTTGCCCGATATCCAGAGGTGCAACGCGTCACCCTGTTTGGTTCTCGCGCCATGGGCACCTTCGGCCGTGGATCGGATATCGACCTGGCGCTCGAAGGCCCTGATCTCGACTCCCGTACGCTCACCCAGATTGCCAACGAGTTGGAAGATTCCGATCTGCCGTACAAGGTCGACCTGCTGCTGCGTGATGAGCAACTGGACCCTAAGCTCGAAGCACATATCCGGCGGCATGGAAAGCCGTTCGGGTGGGAACAAACCACGCTCGGAGAGTTCGTGACCCTGCAGCGCGGGCATGATCTGACCGAAGCCGAGCGCGAACCCGGCACCGTCCCTGTCGTGGGCGCGGCTGGGCAGAACGGATTTCATAACAAGGCCATTGCAAAAGGCCCAGGTATTGTCGTGGGTCGCAGCGGCGCTTCTTTCGGGCAGGTGCACTTCTGCAAAACAGATTTCTGGCCACACAATACCGGGCTCTATGTCACCGATTTTCGAGGAAACGATCCCCGCTTTGCTTTCTACTACCTGAAGGCTCTCGACTTCAGCCGCTATAACTCGGGTAGCGCACAGCCTTCATTGAATAGGAATTATATCTATACAATTGAAGTTCAGATTCCACCCCTGGCCGAACAACGCGCCATCGCCGGCGTACTCAGCGCGCTGGACGACAAAATCGAGCAGAACCGGCGAACGGCGCGGGTGCTGGAGAGGCTGGCCCGAGCAATCTTCCGGGCATGGTTCGTGGACTTCGAACCGGTCAAGGCCAAGGCCGCTGGCGCAAGCGCGTTTCCCTCCATGCCCCAGCCCGTATTCGACGCCCTCCCCACCCGCTTTGCCGACTCCGAAATTGGCCCCGTGCCGGAGGGGTGGGAGGTGAGAGAGTTTGGCGAAGTTCTCGTGCTTGCGTACGGAAAGGCTTTGAAGGCGGACGACCGCCAAACAGGGCAGATTCCTGTGTACGGCTCGAACGGGCAGGTTGGTTGGCACAATGAGGCCATCGCTGCTGGTCCAGGTATCGTCGTGGGTCGAAAGGGCAATCCGGGTACGGTCAAATGGTCGAATGGGCCATTCTTTCCCATCGATACCACGTTCTTCGTTCAACTCGCGGATTCTAGCTCGTCTCTCCCACTATTGTTTTATCAGCTAGATGCTGCCGATCTCGGCCGACTCGCAACGGATTCGGCAGTACCGGGCGTCAATAGGAACATGATCTATTCGGAACGATGCATTGTGCCGCACCGGACGATTCTTGCCGCTTTTGACAGGCTTCTACTCGAACTGTGGGAGCTTCAGACTGCGCTTATGAAAGAATCTGGCAATCTCGCCCAAATGCGCGACTACCTGCTGCCATATCTTCTGCGCGGTAGCGTTCGAGTCCGTGGCGCGAGCCCAGAACCCAAACAATCAACGCAATGACCGAACAATACAGGCATAGATAATATGCGGAGGTAGTCAAATGACCCAACCAGCCACAGAAACAGATGATGCGGACTTGCTACCGGCACCATCGTCGGACGATCTTGCCGTATTCCGCCAGAAGCCCTTTGCGGATGAGGTCGTTGAACTAACGAAGCTCCTCTCGCAAAGCAAGCGGGCATTCGTCATTGGTGCAGGATGCAGCAAGTGCGCTGGCCTGCCGCTGATGGAGGAATTGACGCAACAGGTACTTGGCACCCTAGACGAAGAGGGAAAGACGCATGCGGTTCTTTTGGGGTTACAGGAACATTTTGCTGGCGCTGGCGGCTGCACCATCGAAGACTATATGAGTGAACTTGTGGATCATATCGCCATCGCCGAGCGACGCAAGCTGCGTTCAGCGTCCGCCGCTAACGCTTCGATCAACGCCACGGACTACAGTCCTGACGACCTAAACGACGCCCTGATCGAGATCAAGAACTGCATTGCCCAAGTGATCGGGCAAGCGAATCCGACGATTGCAGTTCATCGTCAGTTTGTGCGCGCCATTCACCAAGTGCTTCAGTCCGGCAAAGCGGGGCCACCGACACGGGTCGACTATTACACGCTCAACTATGACACGCTGTTCGAAGATGCCCTGTCGCTTGAGCGAATACCATTAGCAGATGGATTCAACGGAGGCGCTACGGGATGGTGGGACGCCCGCGCGTACGAAGATGGCTCGGCGCAGGCTCGCATCCTCAAGGTACATGGGTCAATCGACTGGTCCCTTTGGGACAGCGATGTGCTCCCACGCCGCGTCCGCCAAGGGCTCGCCGTTGATGGCACCCGCGAACCAATCTTGATATGGCCCGCCTCCACAAAGTACCGAGAGGCCCAACGTGATCCGTTTGCACAAATTATTGAGGCAATGCGTCGAAGTCTCCGGCCATCCTCGGAAGCTCAGGTCGTCCTGACCATCTGCGGGTACTCGTTCGGTGATGCCCACGTAAACGTTGAACTGGATCGAGCGCTGCGTGAATCAGATGGACGGCTCACGATTATCGCCTTTACAAACAAGAATGAGCCGCAGGGCCAACTTAAGGACTGGCACGAAGATATCGATGTTCGAGACCAGGTAAGAATCCATGCCAATCGTGGCTTCTTCCACGGTGCCGCAGAGGTGCGCTCCGACGTTGATCTACCGTGGTGGCGGTTTGAGATACTGACCCGGCTTTTGCGAGGTGAACAATGAACACAGAACTACGGAATCCCGGCGACCCCGTCGAGAACCTTGCGATCGGCACTATCGTTGAGGTGGATGGTACACATCTCGTGGCAGAGCTCGATCCCAGCATCAGTGAACTGACACGTGTATATGCAGGTGACATCTATGCCATTGGACAGTTCGGATCGATCATCCGTGTCCATTTCGGACGGCGGATCATCTATGGATATGTTTGTCGCCTGCGCATGAAATCCGAGTACGACCGCGAGCACGGCATCGCGTCCAATGCAACTCCAACAGCTCGGATTATTGAAGCGGACTTGTTCGGCGAGGGAGAATGGGGCTATACAGAACTCAGCGAATCTATCGAATGGAAGCTGAACTTCGAGCGCGGGGTTTCAACCTTCCCGCTTCCGCAACAAAGAGTCTATCTTACCCCAAAGTCGGAGCTCTCATACATCTTCGGCCAAGGTGGACCTGCGGCCATCGAAATTGGCGAGCATGTTGGTGCGGGCGGGACACCGTGCTATGCGGGCATGAACGAACTGCTGGGCAAGCACACGGCCGTGCTCGGGTCGACAGGCGCAGGTAAGTCGGGCACCGTCGCCGCCATTATCCACTGCCTTCTGGAGCGCGGGGAGAAGCAGGGCTACGCGAAGTGGGGTCCGCGAATCATCCTGCTTGACCCGCATGACGAATATGGAGATGCTTTCCCCGGACACCAGCGACTTTCGACAGATGAGGGAACCCTTTTGCTTCCCTATTGGATGCTTTCGCTTGACGAGACTATCGGCCTGCTCATTGGCAAGACCGAAGAGGCGGCTACGTCTCAATCAAATATCGTCAAGAATGCTTTGCTGGATATCCGGCTACAGTCTGTGGATAAGATGGACGATGTTACAAAAGATGATATTTCGGTCGACTCACCCATTCCATATATCCTTGGAGACCCGACTGGGCTGGACGAATTCGGCCAAATAAATGGTGAAAGCTACGATTTAGGTCTTGTTGGCGCAATTAACAGACAGCGCCCACAAAATAAAAACAGGAAAGACCATGAAGGCGTCAACAAGGTACTGCGCAAGCTCAGTTCGCTACTTAAGGATGCGCGGTTGAGCTTCATGATGCGGCCATGGGATGGAGAAGCTGATCTCCTTGCTGAGGTAGTCGCACAGTTCATGGGGGATGGAAGCCCCATGCGAATTGTTGACTTGTCCGGCGTACCGAACGAGGTCGCGGGTGCGGCAAGTTCACTCATCGCACGGACCTTGTTTTCGGTAAAACTCTGGCAGTCGGCCGAGGAGCGCAAGAACAGTCCAGTCTTGCTGGTATGCGAGGAGGCTCATCGCTATGTTCCCAATCGTGGGGAGGCCCAGTACGAAGCTGCGCAGGAGGCGATTCGACGCCTGGCCAAGGAGGGCCGCAAGTACGGCATCGGGCTTATGCTTGTATCTCAGCGCCCAAGCGAAGTGGAATCAACCGTTCTGTCGCAGTGTAACTCTTGGTTGGTGTTGCGAATCACGAACGAGGCGGACCGAGCCCACGTGCGGTCAATTCTTCCAGATTCTCTTTCGGGACTGACAAAGATGCTATCGGGCCTAAGAAGACGTGAAGCCATCTTTGTCGGGCAGGCGGCGATGCTACCGTCTCGAATTCTCATCAGGCATTTGGATGACGACAAGTTGCCGCGTTCGCATGACATCGATTTTGACCGAGGCTGGCAATGCGATCCGGTTACTCCTGAAAAACTGCGTGAGATTGGCACGCGGTGGCGCTTACAGCAACGATCGGGGGGGGACGCGAAGTGAGTATTTGTGTCGCTGCTGATTCACGCCCGACTCCGGCTGGGGAAAGATGCAGTTCTTCCTTGAACGTGTGTTTCTCTTCGAACCAGCAGACATCAAGATCATTCTGGAGCTTCATTCTGGATCAGGTACCACCAGATCGGATGTCTTCGATTTGCCGCCGATTCACGCTAGACTTGCTTATGGAGAACAAGCATCGTCTGCTGGACAGGAGGGCACCGTGAACAAGTCCGTATTCATCGCATGGCGCGGTGGCGGGGAAGACAACGGGCACTGGTCTCCAGTGGCCCGCCTGGAGCATGTGGCCGGCGAGTACTGCTTTGTTTACACCCATGGTGCCCGAATGCTGCCAGGTTTTCGGCCGTTTCCCGGCATGCCCGACCTGGAGGAAGTCTACTGTTCCGAGACGCTTTTCCCGCTGCTGGCCAACCGCCTTTTGGCACGCTCGCGTCCGGAATATCAGGCATGGTTGCGTTGGAGCGACTTTGATCCGGCTGATCCACCCGATCCGCTGGCCGTCCTGAGCGTGACCGAGGGCATTCGTCAGACCGACGCGCTTGAAGTCTTTCCACGCCCCGTACCAGACTCCCAGGGGCGGTACCGGTCCCTGTTTTTCCTGCATGGCCTGCGCCACGCTCCAGAGTCGGCGCGGGAAAGAATCGCAGAAATGCGACCTGACGACCGGCTGGAAATCGAGGTCGAGGATGACAACCCATTCGATCCACGTGCGGTCGCAGTATTGACCGATGGGCAGGAACGCCTGAAATTGGGCTACGTACCCCGATATCTGGCGCGCGATGTGCGTGGGCTAATCGCAGCGCACGGTTTTGATTCAATTGATGTCCGCGTGGTCCGTGTCAATACTGGCGCGCCGTTGCAAATGCGGCTGCTGTGCAGTCTGACAACACCTTGGCCTGCAAACTTCGAGCCATGCGCCGGCGAGGAATTCGTGCCGCTTGCCGACGAGCGGGTTCTCGAATTGGCGGTAAGCGGTGCATGAACGCGATGTAGAACTCGCCGCGCTGGGCACGTTTCGAGAGCTCGGCTACGATTTGCGTCATGGCCCTGAGCTGGGTCCGGACGCCCCTGGGGCCGAGAGACAAGCACCACGGGACGTAATATTGGCCGGGCGCGTTCGCGAAGCCCTGCATCGCCTGAATCCGTATCTGGCCGCGGACTCCATCGACGGACTTGTCCGAACCCTCTCGCATCCACCGCACCCGGTGCTGGTGCGAAATAACCGTTGGCATCATGACCTGGTGACCGGCGGAATGGAAATCGAATATCGGGATTCCGAAGCCGGCGAAATGCGGGGTGGCAAAGCACGCTTGGTGAATTTCGATGATCCGACTGAAAATGATTGGCTGGTCGTCAGCCAACTGACGGTTGCCGGGTCGTCAGGCAAGATCATTCGCCCCGACCTGACAATCTTTCTCAATGGTCTGCCCATCGCGGTCATCGAACTGAAGGATCCGACCGACACCCAGGCCGACCTCGGCGTCGCCATTGATCAGCTTGACCGCTACATGCAAAGTGCGCCCAACATGTTCGTACCAAACCTGCTGCTGGCGGTGTCGGACGGCATGTTGACCCGCATTGGATCGATCACCAGCGGCCGCAACCGCTTTATGCCCTGGCGGCCGCTGCAGGACGACGGCGGCGGCGCGCCGACACTGGAGGCGCTAATCCGCGGCTTGTTCGAGCCGGGGGTGCTGTTGGACTACCTGCAGACCTGTATCGCCTTCGAGGAGGACGAGCGCGGCGACATCGCCAAGAAGATCGCGGGCTATCACCAATTCCGCGCGGTGCGCAAGGCACGGGCCAGCGTGCTGGCGAGTCTGCGTCCGCCGTCGGGCGCTGCGGATGGCTATGGCGACGGGCGCGGCGGCGTGATCTGGCACACCCAGGGCTCAGGTAAATCACTGACCATGATGATGTTGGCCGGGGCGCTGATCCGCGAGCCGGGACTGAACAATCCGACAGTGGTCATGATCACCGACCGCAACGATCTCGACAATCAGCTTTTCGACACCTTTGCCGCCGGGCGCGCGCTGCTGCGCCAGGCGCCTGTCCAGGCCGAAAGCCGGGAACAATTGAAGAGCCTGCTTGACCGCGCGGCGGGCGGCGTGGTGTTCACGACGATTCAAAAATTTGCCGAGGCGCACGGGGTGGTGTCGGAGCGTTCGAACGTGGTGGTGATGGCCGACGAGGCCCACCGCAGCCAGTACGGATTCATCGAGGGTGGTGCACGCTGGATGCGCGAGGCGCTGCCCAACGCCACTTTTGTAGGCTTCACTGGCACGCCGTTGGAGCGCGATGACAAGAACACAATCCATGTCTTCGGCGAGTACGCGGACATCTACGACATTCGCCAGGCTGTCGAAGACGGGGCAACAAAGCCGCTCTACTACGAGTCGCGCATCGTCAAACTGAAGGTGGACGAAGAAGGCGTGCGCGTCGCCGAGGACGAAATCGAGTACCTCACGGGTGCCGATCGCAGCGGAGACGAAGCGGAGGACAGCATCCGCGTGCCGCTGGAGTCGCTGGTCGGAGCCCAGGAACGTATCGAACGGCTGGCAGCCTTCATCGTCGAGCACTGGGAGAAACGTCGCGCTGCCATGGAAGGCAAGGCCATGGTGGTGACCATGAGCCGCGATATCGCCGCCCGGCTGTACGAGGCAATCCGAGCGCTGCGCCCTGACTGGCACGATGCCGACGACGAGCGCGGCGCGATGAAGGTGGTGGTGACCGGAACGGCCGACGACTCGGAACCCTTGCGCAGCCACGTGCGCACCAAGGCAGCGCGCAAGCGGCTGGCCGAGCGCTTCAAGGCCCCGGATGACGACCTGCGGCTGGTCATCGTCTGCGACATGTGGCTGACCGGATTTGATTGCCCGCCAGCGCACACCATGTATCTGGACAAACCCCTGGCCGGCCACAACCTGATGCAGGCCATCGCCCGTGTAAACCGCGTCTATGGCAACAAGCCCGGCGGCCTGATCGTGGACCTGCTGGGACTGGCCGACCAGTTGGCCGATGCCCTGGCCACCTATACCCAGGCCGGCGGCACGGGAGAGGCCGTCCGCAAGGTGCAAGACGAGGCGGTGCCGGCGATGCAGGCGTCGTTCGAGAAGCTTCTCGGTTTCTTCCATGGCTGTGACTACGAGCAGGCACTCAACGCAAGCCCAGAAGATGTTCTGCCAATGTACCTGCGAGCCATCGACCACGTGTTCGGTCAGAATGACGGCTGGAACCGCCTCAGGGCGCTGGTCAAGGAACTGTCAGCGGCCTTTGCATTGGCGGTGCCGCGCCCTGAGACCGAAGTCATCACACCGCATCTGGCCTTTTTCCAGCGCGTCGTCGCGATGATTCGCAAACGATTGGCAGAGGATAGCGACGGCGGCGCGGGCCATGCACGCCAGCGTGACATCGACGCGGCTGTACGCCAGGTCATTGGCGGCGCAGTCGATGCCGATGATGTAGTCGACCTGTTCGCAGTAGCCGGCCTGGAAGAAGCCCGGCTCGATATCCTCAGCGACGAGTTCCTCGGTCGCGTGGCGGCACTGGAGCAGAAGAATCTCGCCCTGGAAACGCTACGCAAGCTGCTGAACGATCAGATCCGCATCACCGAGCGCAAAAACCTTGTCCAGAGCAAGAAATTCCGCGCAGCGCTAGAGGATGCCATGCTGCGCTACACGAACAAAGCGATCAGCACCGCAGAGATGATCACCCGGCTGATCGACCTGGCCAAGCACCTGCGCGACGTCCAGAAACACGGTGAAGAACTCGGCCTCAGCAGCGAAGAAACCGCGTTCTACGATGCGCTGGCAGAGAACGAGTCGGCCCTCGAAGCAATGCAGAGCGACAAGCTACGGCTAATGGCGCGAGAACTCACCGAGATGGTCAAAAACATGCCCAAGCTGGACTGGACAGAACGCGAATCCGTTCGTGCGGGATTGAGGCGTAGCGTGCGACGCCTGCTGGCGAAGTACGGCTATCCACCCGATCTCGCGGAAGGGGCTACGCAGCTTGTTTTGCGCCAAGCCGAACTAACAACTCAGCATTGGCCCGAGTAGGCCGTTCCCCGTCCGAGCCGCCTTCCGCTCCCGCAAAGTATACAACTCATCCAGCCGCTTGATAAAAAGCAAATAAGTCAATTGCTCAATCACCGAAAGCGGATTAGAAATCCCCCCGGACCACATTGTGTCCCAGATCCGATCAACCCGCGATTTTAGGTCACCTGTAATCATGTTTTGCTCTTAGTTTTGGAGCACAGCAAGTTCTCGCGTACTTGATGACAAAATCGGCGAGTCGATCTATGCTTCGAGCGAAATCCGCCCCGCGCCTTCTAGTCATAGGGGCGTAACATACTATTTGACGATCTAGAATATCTCTTTGGCTTTTCCTAGACACTAGCGACCCTCATCAAATATTGATATTTCGTCAAGCACGCCAGATGGCACCATAACAGCTATACCCTTCAGACTGCCGATTTCTAGCCTAATGGCAGAGCCATCGCTTCGCCCAGTATGGACAGCGATTCTCAGCTCGCTATGATGAGCAAAAGCCTCATCTTTAACAAAGGGGCCAGCCTCGACATAATCTTGCGAAAAGTCCGTATACTCTACCAAGCTACGAAAGTGCTTGTACCCTTTTTCGATAGCCGCCTGCTTGATTCTAGTTACGAATTCTCCGACATCTGTCACGACCACCGCAAAGTCACCGAAACCAAGCTTCGTTCGTTGGGGAATCACACCGCCCAAACTCTCGATTGGTATACTATCCTTAAAGTAATACAAGCAGTAGACATTCAGGTTTTGGAGATTGCTATTCAGCTCTCGAATCGTACTATGAGTAAGCTGAGCAACCTCTTCGTAAGCACCGGTTTCCCGATTCCTTCGTTTGAGAACACCACCTCGCCAATTTCGAACGCGTTCAGCACCTTCATTGATATCTCGGCGCTCGTCATGGGCTTCCAGGGTGCGATAGAACTCCAGGGTGTTCATGTAGATTGTGCCACCATCGAATAGTGACCTCATATGCTCATACGCGCCGAGCTTTATGATGAGCTCAATGTGATTGGCTTCTGGATTAATGGCTATCCTCCTCAGAATGAAATTTGAGTCAAGCTGCAGGATTTTGGCGCGTATGGTGGAAAGCCGAAAAGGCGGAACGTACTTAAATGATTCATTAGAGCTTATACTTCTCAAGCCAACTCTCTGCTTTCTTTGAAACTCCCGGCCAAGTATATACACCCTCAACTTTGTCAAAATCACGCGCATTCTTCCAACCAGCAGTATTGCCAATCGTAAGATTGGTGAGCGCCCAGCGCAGAAATCCATCGTGTGGATACAGGTAGCAAATTTCTTCCGACTTTGTACGATGGAAAAAACAAATCCAAATGCCCTTTCCTTTGTACTTTGTATCCAGGCACAGCCGGCCCTTCAGCTGTATGAGAAGAAATTGCTCACCATCGATGTGCTGTGCGATAAAGTCGGCCCCCTTCCAATCGTCCGTAAGCCGTAAGGTGTGAAACCCGTAAGCCGCCAATAACGCTGATGCCTTCGCAAAGTTGTAGTTCTCTTTCTGGCGAGAATTAAGACCTGAGTAGCTGATGGGGCTTAATTTCATTGGCTCATCCCGCTTGTGTGTGGGCAGCCTGAAGGCTAACCCTTGAGCTCAAGTGCGTGCGAGGCGAAGGCCGTTTTCGCGATAGCAAAAATGGCCGGCTGGCCAAACGTCACTTGCAGCGATTTTCTGAGCAGCTTTAGCATGGCCTTCCCCAATACTCGTCGAGAGAGAAAAAGTTGTGCAGATGATATCCAGTTTGCTTATTCATTGCTCTACTAATCAAATCAGTTTGATCTTCCCACGTAACTCCCATTACGCTGCGCCGACATCGCTCTGCAAGCAACTCATTCACGGCACAAAGCTGTGTAGTACCGATCTTCTGAGTTCTGGGAATAGGCACATCAGGAATCTCACAGATGATAGGTCCAGAAACAAAGCACTTCGAAGGTGTCATCGGATAAAGGAGCTTCCATGTACGGCTCTCGTCGGAGCCGTGAATAACGACTGGAACGTCCCCTCGTACAAATGTCCCCTGATCAGAATCAACGTACAGAAGGCTCCACTCATGACCACAAATCCTCCTGTAGAACGTTTCGAAGACCATTTTGTTAGTGAATAACGTTTCATGAGCCCTGCGGAGGCTCGCCGCGTCCTTGCCGTATGCAATACCATCACTCTCGATAGCTTTCTTAAGATGTCGAAAACTCTTAACGATGAACGAGGGAGTTCTTAACAGTTGAGCAATCAGAAATGCGACCCAATGCCGTCTGTCACTTTCGCTAAACGGCACCATATTAAGCAGCTTCTGATACGGGACTCCGGCGTCACTTTCGATCGCCGAAAAAAGAGCCTCCAGCGATTGAGAATAAATATAGTCCACACGGGACCACTCCGCCATGGGATGAATTTCAGCTTTGACCGACCCGTCGAGAGCCGGGCGATAAACCTTTACTTTCTTCTTGTCATCGGCCCAAAACTTGTTGCTGAATTTCGGACTGATGTGTTGTCTGCGCACGCCACCCGCACCAGTTTTGGCGAACTTTCGGCGATTGGATACTGGCGTACTAGACGAAGCTATAGAATATTTCTCCCACCATTCGTCAAGAAACTTCACCCAAACGTGCTCCGCAATTACCTTGGCGGTATCCTCAATACGCTCAGTGCAGGCCTGTGACTCCAGCCAATCGCGCTCTAGATCCAGGTCGATTTCTTCAAGTCGCGACTCCGACAATTTCTCCTCCACTATTTTGTCAGCGACGAAGTTAACGAGCTTTGCCATCTCAAATACGACTTCATGCTTCGCAGTCAACGGAATCGCCGCAACAGATTCAGTGGAAATATCCAGCATGCGCTTGATGATGCGATCCAACTCGATATCCCAAATTTCTGCGAGCACACCAATTCGTGCCGGATCCGCATCGGGATAAAGAGACTGGAGTTTGGCCAGCATCATTAGGTCACGCGACCGCCCAACCGTTGATAGATGGAGTTTCGTGGTGTTTCATCATGGCAAAAGGCATGTATACCATTCTGCATGCGAACTACTGCTCCGCGCTTCTGGAAAGACTCTGGAAGAACCAAATTGCAGCCTACCGCTTGTGGCCGGGAGCCGCTCTTCTGTAGAAGAATCTCTTCGATTTCTGGATGTTGGTACATGCTCCCTTCCCCCTGAGTTTTTCTGGGGTCAGTCTAGACCATGGTGGATGGGGGTGCAAATCGGACGGACGGACGGACAGTTTGAGGTCCCGGATCAAGTCCGGGATGACGCTTCGCGTCAGTTTACGGGAAATCGATTTTTGACTCAGAGAGAAATCAGCCGGGGCCTTCCAGTTCCACCAACTTGGCGATGGCCATGTCGGCGTCCATGGATTCACCGTGCCAGTTGGGGACGCACGTTTCCACTGAAACTTCCAGCCCCAGGCGGCGGTTGTTGCTCATCAGGGCGAAAACGGTCGGGTGGCCCCGGGCTGTTACCAACCCGGGGCTCCCACAGATCCGGACGTGCGGGTTTCCCGCATCCGGCTCCTCGGATCAGAGCGTCGCTGCTTAACGGTAAACGCTGTGAACCACGCGCGGGGGCGGTGCAGGGTAACGGGCAAGCACCAACTTGAATCGGTCCCAGTTCATCCGGGAGCGATTCGATCGTCGGTTCAGCCATTTCCGCCAGCACCGTTCGACCTGGCGCTGGAAGCGAGCCAAAGCTCGTCCGTTGCCAGTGATGCCGTAGTAGGCGTAGTGGCCACGTACCCGGCGCACCAACGCTGCATGCTGCTCATTAATCGGCGTATGCCGGTAGGACCGACACCACTGATTGATGTGTTGCACCGTGCGGGCGAGACGGCTCTTGGCCGTCTTGCGCTTGATGACCCAGCGTCCCTTTCGGGAACGTCCCCAGTAGTGAGTGAACCCCAGCAGGTCAAAGCTCGTACTCCGCCCCGACAGACCACGCGGCGGTTGGAAGCCAACCAGGCGAGTCTTGTCAGGGTGGAGCCGCAAGCCAAAGCGCGCAAAGCGCTTGCCCAGCACCGCCATCACCCGGCGAGCATCACGCTACTCAATTTCTTTCATCGCTAAACTCATCCTCCCCACACGTTTAAGCTAAGCGGCGCGGCGCTAGCCGCGTCCTGTGGGCGCGAAGCGCGGAACGAACTTGAGCGACCCTTAATATTTATATTCGTCACCGGCACCACAAGAACTTTCGCCGCCGACTCCAAGATCGGACGCGTCTGAATTCTGATAGATCGCACCGTCATTACCCAGGGGGCTATCGCCATGACGAGGCGGCTTGATCGGGGCAAAGAATATCGTATGTAGCAGACGGCTCTGGGCGTATCTCGGGACAAGCTGCGGAGAGTGCTCAACGTCGGTCGCATTGGCTGTGCCGAGGCGGGACCAATGCAGCGCCTCCATTCCCGCTTTCTGCAGGAATTCTGCCCAGCGCGGCGCCAGGTTCATGTCGAGCAGAAATTTCACCCGGCCAGGTCGAGTTCGCGTTCCTCGCTCAGCCAGGCGGCGTAGCGCAAGGCTTCATGGATGTCTTCTCGGGTCAGGTAGGGGTAGTCGGCCAGAAGCTTGTCCGTGTCGTGCCCGCTACCCAACATGCCGACGATCATGCCGACGGTTACTCGGGTGTCTCGCACACAGGGTTTCCCGCCCATGATGAGGGGGTCTCTGGTGATGCGTTCGAATGGCGTCATGTCGGCTCCGCTACTGTTTCTATACGTTCATTAGACCGGAAGTGGGTTGCGGGTTCAAGGTAAACAAAGACGGGTTCAGGGTTCAGGGTTCAGGGTTCAGGGTTCAGGGTTCAGGGTTCAGGGTTCAGGGTTCAGGGTTCAGGGTTCAGGGTTCAGGGTTCAGGGTTCAGGGTTCAGGGTTCTGGTTTACGGCTTACGTGAAAGAAAAGGACGGGTTTAGGTCCCGGATCAAGTCCGGGATGACGCTTCGCGTGAGTTTATGTTTTGTGCCAGGTTAGGTTGGGCTTTTTGCCTTGTGCCATGCAGTCGCGCAGGTACAGGTTGATGAGGCTCTGGTAGGGAATTCCGGTTTCTTCGGAGAGATCCTTGAAGTAGGTGATGACATCGCCTGCCATGCGGATGGTGACCTGCCGCTTGAGCTTGGCCGCATAGGGGTTCTTTCGCGATCATCTTGGAAAAATCGTATTCTTTCTTCATTGCTTTGGACCTTGGTAGTGCTGGGCGATCCTCCTGTGAGGAGTGGGATTCATCGAAGAATTGTTGGGCGTATTCGTCGTAGAAAACGGACCGTGCTTTTTCAAATGAGACGCCATGTTTGGCGAGATTGGATTCGCCTTTCTTCGGATCCTACTCGAACTCAATCATACCTACAATGGATTTACTTCCGCTGGAATTGTCAAAGGGTTATCAGAGGGACAGGAAAAGTTTAATGAAAGGCAGATCACGGGTTCCGGTTTTCGGTTTCCGGGTCCAGGTAAAGAAACCACGTTTGGCTCCGGAGTAATGGTGGGCAGTGCTGGCTAAAGTCTGCCAAGCCAGTACTGATGACGCCGACGGTGATGAGCAACTGCCAGTATCTGAATGACCCCGGCTTTCTCGCGATAAATGAGTGGCTGTGGAAAGGATTCGTGAGCCTACGGATTCCAAGAGTTCGGTTTCCGCCGCCGGGTGAAAGTCATATTTTCATTTAACCAGGGAGCGCGCTTTCTTCAGTACCTCGGCACCGGCCACCGTCTGAGCCGTGCCGTCATCACGCTCTTTGGTTCTACGACGGGCTTCGTCCAGCCATTCTGCCCTCAGTTCGTCCGGGGTTGGGGAATCGAGGCTAAGTACCAGACGCTGGATAAGCCGGGCACGGTCTTCCTTGGATAGATGCAGGACCTCATCTTCAATCTTCTGTCGGTCCACGGGATTGACACACTAGTGTACCCCGTCAAACACTCTGTAACTTATTCAGGGTCTGACGCCCTCGTTTCACTTTTTCGAGGATATCTTGCGCGGACTTCGTCCAGATAAATGGCGCCGGTGCCTGATTGTGCTTCTCGATATAGCTCATGAC
>JBGTLI010000225.1:0-5310 GCA_041744195.1 Wenzhouxiangella sp.
GCAATCGACAGCGATGGCAAGGGTCGGCTGCTGGTGAACTGGCACTGCCTGCATGCCCGCCATCCGCATCTGACCCGGCGTGAGATCGATCACGAACTTCACACGCTGCTCAACCTCGACAAGATCATCGGCATCGACATGGAGCCGTCCGCTGGTGATGACACCGATGGCCACATCGACACCCTGGCGCGTTTTCTTTCATCGAGCGTGATCGCCTTCCAGGTGCAATCATCTCCAGAGCGCACCGCCAAGTTGCGCGACCAGGTTCAGGCGCTGCGCAAGGATGATGGCACGGCCTATGAAGTGATTGCCCTGCCCCGACCGGAAGGCATCGACCCGGAGCTGCCGGCCAACTATGTCAACTTCCTGTTCGTCAACGACGCCTGCCTGGTGCCGGCCTACGGTGGCCAGACGGATCAACAAGCACTGGAAATTCTGGCCGGCGCCCTGCCCGACCGCCAGGTCGAACTGGTGCCAGCGCGGGCCATGATCGGCCAGTTCGGCGGCCTGCACTGCGCCACCATGCACATACCGGCGGCATTGGGATGAGCCGCAATCTCCGCATCGGCCTCGTTCAGCATGCCATGGGGCTCGACGCCGACGAAAACCGGCAGGCCTCCATCAATGGTATTGAGCGTGCCGCCGCCGACGGCGCCGACCTGGTGCTGCTGCCCGAGCTGCACGCGAGCGAATATTTCTGCAAGTACCAGGATCCGGCCCTGTTCGAACTGGCCGAGCCGCTCGACGGGCCGTCCTGCAATGCCCTGGCTTCGGCCGCCCGGGAACACGGCGTGGTGGTGGTCGGCAGCATCTTCGAGCATCGCGCTCCGGGCCTGGCGCACAACACCGCCTTGGTGCTGGAGAACGACGGCACCCTGGCCGGTATTTACCGCAAGATGCATATTCCCGACGACCCGGGCTACAACGAAAAATTCTATTTCACTCCCGGCGATCTCGGCTTTGAACCGATCGACACCTCGGTTGGAACGCTGGGGGTCCTGGTGTGCTGGGACCAGTGGTACCCGGAAGCGGCCCGGCTGATGGCCATGGCCGGGGCCGAATTGCTGCTGTACCCGACCGCCATTGGCAAAAACCCCGATGACGAGGTCGATGAACAACTGCGTCAGCTCGATGCCTGGCGCACCATCCAGCGCGGCCATGCAGTTGCCAATGGCTTGCCGGTCATTGCCTGCAACCGGGTCGGCTTCGAGCCTGATCGCTCCGGCAATGGCTGCGATGCGGAGTTCTGGGGTCACAGTATGATCATCGGCCCGCAGGGCGAGATCATCGACGAGGCCGGCACCGACGCCGAAGTGCTGATCGCCGACATTGATCTGGATCGTGGCGAACAGGTGCGCCGTATCTGGCCCTTTCTTCGTGATCGCCGAATCGACGCCTACCAGGATCTTCTCAAGCTCTGGCGTTCCTGACCTGCTTGTGCCAGCCACCGACCGGATCGGGGCCATCTTTCGGTATCATAGCCGGCTGACCTGATCCCAAGGATCCTTGATGGACTCTAGTTCTCTGACCGCACTGTCGCCGCTCGACGGTCGCTACGGCAATCGGCTGGGCGGTCTTCGTGACCTGTGTTCCGAAGCCGGCCTGATTCACCATCGGGTTCGGGTGGAAATCGCCTGGTTCAAGGCCCTGGCCGCGCACCCCGAATTCAGCGCGCTGCCTGCCCTTTCGAGGGACGACAGCGCATTTCTCGACCAGTTGGTCGATGAATTCAACGTCGAAGACGCCGCCGCGGTCAAGGCAATCGAGAAAACCACCAATCATGATGTCAAGGCCGTCGAGTACTGGCTGAAGGACAGGATGGGTCAACGTCCAGGGCTAACACCCTACCTCGAACTGATTCACTTCGCCTGCACATCAGAAGACATCAACAACCTGTCGTGGGCGCTGATCATCAAGGCGGCCATCATCCAGGAACTCGACCCCATTCTCGCCACGCTGGATCAGCGCCTGCAGCAACTGGCCGTTGACACGGCCGACCTGCCGATGCTCTCACGCACCCACGGCCAGACCGCCTCGCCGACCACGCTGGGCAAGGAGCTGGCCAACGTGGTTTTCCGCCTGCGTCGCCAACGCCGAGGACTCAACCTGGTGGAGATCAGCGGCAAGATCAACGGCGCGGTCGGCAATTTCAATGCCCATTTGGCGGCCTGTCCGAACCTGGACTGGCCAGCGCTGTCGCGCGACGTTGTCGAAGACCTGGGGCTGGTCTGGAACCCTTACACCACCCAGATCGAGCCGCACGACATGATCGCCGAAGTCGCCCATGCGCTGGTTCGCATCAACACCGTGCTGCTCGATTTCGCACGCGATAGCTGGGGTTATGTCTCGCTGGGCTATTTTCGTCAAAAGCTGGTCGAAGGCGAAGTCGGCTCCTCGACCATGCCGCACAAGGTCAACCCGATCGACTTTGAAAACGGCGAAGGCAATCTGGGTCTGGCCAATGCCTTGCTGGAGCATCTGGCGGCCAAGCTGCCGGTCTCGCGCTGGCAGCGTGATCTGACCGATTCAACAGTCCAGCGCAGCCTGGGCAGCGCCTTTGGCTACTGTGCATTGGCCTGGGGCTCCATTCTGAAAGGCCTGGACCGAATCGCACCGAACCGTGAACGACTGGCGGCTGACCTCGACCAGGCCTGGGAAGTGCTGGGCGAGGCAGTGCAAACGGTGATGCGCCTGCATGGCGTTCCCGAACCCTATGAAAAACTCAAGAAACTGACCCGGGGCCAGGGAATGACCGAGAACAGTATCCGCGAATTCATCAAGACACTGGATATCCCGGCTGACGATCGCGAGCGGTTGCTGCAGTTGACTCCGGCCAGCTATACCGGCAATGCCGAGGCCATGGCGCGGGCAATCACCCGCTACGTATGAGGGCGGTCGACTGCCTGGATGGCTTTGAGGTCGAGCGCTTCCTTGCCGATTACTGGCAACAGCGCCCTTGTCTGATTCGCGGCTGGCTGCAGCCGGCTCCGCTGCCACTGGAAACGCTGGTCGAACTGGCCGCCGATCACGATCTGCCCGCCCGCCTGGTGACCGGCACACAGGATGGCGCCGACTGGACCCTGATGCACGGGCCGATCGAACAGGCTGACCTGCCAGCATCCGGGCGCAACTGGACCCTGCTGGTCCAGGAAATGGACAAGGTCTGCCCGGCCGCCATGGCCATTCTCGACCCTCTGCGTTTTCTGCCGGACTGGATAATCGATGATGTGATGATCAGCCAGGCGGCCGATGGCGGATCGGTCGGTGCGCATGTCGACGCTTACGATGTCTTTTTGGTCCAGGCTGCCGGCCGTCGCCGCTGGCAGCTCGCCTCCAATTTCGACCCACTGCTTGACGAGCGTTTCGAGATGGCCTTGCTGGCCAACTGGCAGCCAGAGACGGAACTGGTCGCAACTCCCGGCGATGCCCTTTATCTGCCTGCCGGCATTGCCCACCATGGCGTCGCCAGCGGACCTTGCCAGACCTGGTCGATCGGCCTGCGCACACCCACCGGGCCGGAATTGCTGTTTTTCCTGGCCGAAGCCCTGAGCGAGCGCCCCTCCCCGCGTCTGGCAGTCAGCCGGATCGATCGGGATTGTCCTGCCCTGGTCAATGCGGCACTGGTCAAGGACACACGCCGCCTGCTGGAGAATTGCCTGCAGCTCGAAGACCACGAACTGGCGGCGATATCGGCACGCTTTCTCAGCAGTTGGCGCTTGTGGCATCGCGACAATGACGAGGATACGGAAAGCAACCATGGTCTCGATAAACTGCTTGACGGCCAAAGGGTGACACTGCGAGCAAGCGCGCGCCTGGCCCTGACCTCCGAGAATAATCAAGTTGTGCTTTACGTGAATGGCGAGCGCATTGTGTGCCCGCCAGCCCTGGCCCGCTCACTGGCGGCTACGCGCTGTCTCAATCCCGAATGGTGTCATTATCCGCGCGCTGTCGAACAGCTTGTCGAACTCGACGCAATACACTGATCCATTCCCCTCAATCATTGACCTGATCATGCAATTGAACCCCAATTGCCAACCCTGCCCCGTTATAATCACCGGCTGTTTACCAGCCACCTGACCCCAGGCGTCAATTCATGACCGACTACCTCCAGGAGCAGTACCGGGCGTCTCACCTGTCCGGCTCCAACGCCGCCTATGTGGAGGAACTCTACGAGCTGTGGCTGGATGATGCCGAAGCCGTTCCCGAGCATTGGCAGACTTTTTTTACCAAGCTGGCTGATGGCGCAAGCGACGATACGCGCCATCTCGCCGTTGCCGAACACTTCCGCGGGCTGGCCGCAGCGGGCATGCCTCAGGCCCAGACCGGCTCAATGGCTGAAGACTTCAAGCAGGCTGGCGTGCTGCGCATGATCAATGCCTACCGGGTTCGTGGTCACCAGCGCGCCAAGCTGGACCCGCTGGGCTTGAGCGAGCGGCCTACAGTCCCCGACCTGGATCTCGAGTTCCACAGCCTGTCGGAAGCCGACCTCAAGACCACCTTCCATACCGGCAGCCTGGCCGCCCCAGACCACCTGACCCTGGGCGAAATCGTCGACATCTGCCGCAGCACCTATTGCGGCTCCATCGGTGTCGAGTACATGCATATTGCCGACACCAACCAGCGACGCTGGCTGCAGCAGCGGCTGGAAGGCACGCGCGGCCACTACACGCCGCCGGCTGAGGATCGCCTGCGCCTGCTTGAAAAGCTGGCTGCGGCCGAGGGCATGGAGAAGTACCTGCATTCGCGCTACGTGGGCCAGAAGCGCTTCTCGCTCGAGGGAGCCGAAAGCGTGATCCCGCTGTTCGATACCCTGATTCGTCACTCGGGCAGCCAGGGCATCAAGGAAATGGTCATCGGCATGGCCCACCGCGGCCGCTTGAACGTGCTGGTCAATATCCTTGGCAAGAGCCCGCGTGAACTGTTCGCCGAGTTCGAGGGCGAAATCGCCAAGGACGACCCCAACCGCTCCGGCGACGTCAAATATCACATGGGGTTCAGCTCGGACGTGCGTACCCCGGGTGGGGTCATGCACCTGGCGCTGGCCTTCAATCCATCGCACCTGGAAATCGTCAACCCGGTCGTAGCCGGCTCATCCCGCGCGCGCCAAGCCCGGCTCGGCGATCATCGCCATGAGCAGGTGCTGCCGGTACTGGTTCACGGCGACGCCGCCATCGCCGGACAGGGGGTGGTCATGGAACTGCTCAATATGTCGCAGGCGCGCGGATTTGCCGTCGGCGGCACTTTCCATATCGTCATCAACAACCAGATCGGTTTTACCACTTCCAACCCGATCGACGCCCGGTCGACGCT
>JBGTLI010000226.1:0-1859 GCA_041744195.1 Wenzhouxiangella sp.
GCGTGCGCACAGAACAGCGTGGCCGAGGCCAAGGGCGGCACGCTGGCGGACATACAGGCATTCCACGCCCGGCGGAATGATGTCCTGGACCAGCGCCAGCAGATCCTGCTTGCCACGCTTTTCCAGCTCGGTCTCCAGTTCATAGGCCATGTCGAAGTGATCGGCGATGACGTTCTTCGTCCGCCCGGTGACAAACACCAGCTTGCGTGCACCAGCGGCGATCGCTTCGGCGACCGCGTACTGGATCAGTGGAGTATCGACGATCGGCAGCATCTCCTTCGGCACCACTTTGGTTGCCGGTAGAAAACGCGTGCCCAGACCCGCGACGGGAAAAATCACGGTATTGATAGCGTCAGTCATGGGTTGTTGTTAATGTGCCAAGCCAACCCGTATGGTAGCGGAGCCGGGTGCGCCTTTGCTACCGTTTGGCTGAAACCTTGACTGATGTGACCCTATTCAGCGGCCGGGTTCTTCACCCCAGAGATATTTGTGAAGCTGAAGCTGAAGGCGGACCGAGACCCCGGATTCGAGGATCCATTCGGCTAATTGGCGGGGGTGAAGCTCGTTCCAGACCGGCGAGAGTAGCACTTGCCAGCGCAAGAGATCGCGGGCGCTGATTTGCTCCAGCGCCCAGTCGAAATCGCCCCGATCTGCAAGCACGAACTTGATCTGGTCATGAGGCTGAAGATGATCCAGGTTTTCCCACCGGTTGCGTTCGACCTCGTCCGATCCCGGCGCCTTGAGATCAAGCACCTTGATCACGCGCGCATCAACCTCGTCGACCGGCAATGCGCCGCTGGTCTCCAGCGAGACGATATAACCGCGCTCACACAATTCGGCCAAAAAAGGAATGCAGCGTTTCTGCGCCAGCGGCTCGCCGCCAGTCACGCACACCCGCTGATAACCGAAGCTTACGATTTGCTCGATGATCTCCTCGAAACTCCGCCACTCGCCGCCAAAAAACGAATATGGCGTATCACACCACCGGCATCGCAACGGACACCCGGTCAGGCGCACAAAAACCGTCGGCCAGCCAACGAGATCGGATTCACCCTGGATGGAGCCGAAAATTTCGGTGATCTTGAGGCGGGCTTCGTCGGGCTTTTTCAATAATGCCCTGCCAGCCGCATGTCCCGAAGACGGCTTTCGGCCAGCCGGGCCAGGGTGGTATCCGGATGCTGGCTGCGGACCTGCTCAAGGGCGGCACGGGCTTCGTTCCACTGGCGCAATTCGAAATGACTGAAGCCGATCTTGAGCAAGGCATCGCCCTGCTTGTTGCTGCCCGGGTAGCGGTTGAGCAACTGATTGAAAAAGCGCAGCGCAGTTTCAAAGTCGCGCGTCACATAGTAAGTTTCGGCCAGCCAATACTGCGCGTTGGGCGCATAGGCTGAATCGAGGTAGTTGTCCAGAAATTCTGAAAAACCCTGGGCGGCATCGGCATAGCGGGTTTCGCGCAGGGCACGGAAAGCACGGTCGTACAGCGCCTGCTCTTCTGCCGTGGGCGTGCCAAGGTCACGTGGGCCATCGGCAGCCGGTGCAGGCAGCGTGGTAATTTCCGGGCGGGTCTCAATGGGGGCACGGACTTCCGGCACATCGGCACTGGCTTGTTCTGTAGGCGGCGCTGCGCGTGGTTGTTCCGATGGGGGCGACAAGAGCCGCACTTCATCCACAACCCGGGGCGTCTCGGTCTGTGAGCGCGGGGCGGGGCCAGAACCGGCCTGTTGCAGACGCTGATCCAGGTCCAGATATTGATCGCGTTGACGACGACGCAGGTTTTCGATCTCGCGTTGCTGGGCTTCAACCATTCCGCGCAATTCCCGTACTTCTTCGAGCAACTCCTGAACCTGGTAGATCAGGTC
>JBGTLI010000227.1:0-4155 GCA_041744195.1 Wenzhouxiangella sp.
CAGCATCAGCCGCTGCATCTCGCCAGGCGGCATGCGCTGCGCGCCCCACATCGGCAGCAACGCCAACGGCATGACCAGCAGGATGAGCACCATGAAACCCTGGGCGCAATACATCGCGAACAACGCGCCCCACGGGCCGGAGAACCACACCGCCTCAAGGTTGAAATACACGGCGATCACCGCGCCGATGTCGAAGAACGGCAGGATCAGCAACATCGGCAACACCCCGAAACGGAACTGCTGGAGGATCAGCCCCCAGCGCGACCAGTGATGTCCGCTCACTTGGCGTACCGCGACCGTCAACGTCCACCAATGGACCGCCTGCATCAACACCCACGGAGCCAACGCCACCAGGAACAGCCGCACGCCGAAAAATTGTCCGTACGCTGCCCAGCCCCAGCCATAACAGACCCAGGTAAACCAGCCGAGCACCAGTCCCTGCGCGAACCAATCCCAGCGCGCCAACCAGTGACGTTGGCCTCGTGCGGCGATGACCCGCGAAGCGATCTCCCCCACCACCAACCACACCACCAGGCTGGCACCGACCGCAGCGAGCAGCTGCGACCACGAAGTGAGCGGCGCAAGCGGAGCCTGCACCCGCGTCGAGGTCTCGGCGATGATCAAGGCGAACAATAAAGGGAGCAGACCGAACATGGGCGGCGCACACGCTAGCGACTCACGGCTGCACACGAAACGCCCAGGTCGCGGGTCCCATGCTGGAAATGAGAAGACAGAAAGGCGATTAACCCCAGAGGGCACAGAGGGCACAGAGGGCACAGAGGGCACAGAGAAAAACACACTTTATTACTCTGTGAACTCTGTGTCCTCTCATGGAACAAAAAATCAGGTTTACCACGGAGGCACAGAGCACACAGAGAAATACAATTAAAAACAATACGTTATTATGCTTTCTCTGTGACCTCCGTGCCTCTGTGGTGAGCTTTTCGTGTTCCTTTAGCGACAGCGCGCCTGGAATCGGGCTCGTACACTCTGTGGTGAATGCTTTTTCTTTTCCGCTTATGACTGAGAAACGATTGTTTTTTGCGCTTTGGCCGGGGGAGGAGCTCAGGCGGGGGATTGTCGAGCGGCGGGATCTGCTTGAGGTATCGGGGCGGCGGGTGCCGGAGCACAATCTGCATTTGACCTTGTCGTTTCTCGGGAATCAGCCGGCGGATCGGGTGGCAGAAGTCGAGCAAGCGGCGCAGGCGGTTGCGGGCTCGAGCCGCGGATTTGATCTGTGCCTGGACCGGTTTGGCTGGTTTCCCGGAGCGCGGGTGGTGTGGCTGGGGGGCGAGGCGCCGGACGCGGCGGCTGAGCTGGCGACCGGGCTCGGCGGGGCGATGCAGGCGCTTGATCTGAAATTCGATCCCCGGCCGTTCAAGCCTCACGTGTCCCTGCTCCGGCATGTAAGAAACCGTCCAGACATGCCCCGGCCGCCGCCTCTGGCCTGGCCGGTGAGCGAATTTTCACTGATCGAGTCGATTTCCGGCCAGCCTTATCAGGTTTTGAGAAAGTGGCGAGTATGATGGAGACCTCCCTGCGAGAAATTGCCGCGAGTTGGGCTAGGAAATCGGCTCGACCGGCCATTCTCGCCTTGGCAGCGACAGGCGCTGTGAGATAATTCGAACATCAATCGCGGTACGTAAAACCGAATCGAACAAGAGGATCAGCATGGTGGATGACAATCGCAAGAAGGCCCTGGCGGCAGCGCTGGGACAGATCGAGAAGCAGTACGGCAAGGGCGCGATCATGCGCATGGGCGACGACGCTCGTAACAAGGACGTGCCGGTGGTTTCCACCGGTTCGCTGGCGCTGGATCTGGCGCTGGGCATCGGCGGCTTGCCGCGGGGCAGGGTAGTCGAGATTTACGGCCCGGAGTCTTCCGGCAAGACCACGCTCACCCTGCACGCGGTGGCCGAGGCCCAGAAGGCGGGCGGCACGGCAGCCTTTGTCGACGCCGAGCACGCGCTCGACCCGAGCTATGCCGAGAAGCTTGGCGTCAATATTGACGATCTGCTGATTTCCCAGCCGGACACCGGCGAGCAGGCCTTGGAAATCACCGACATGCTGGTCCGTTCCGGCGCGGTCGACATCGTGGTGGTCGACTCGGTCGCCGCCTTGACGCCCAAGGCCGAAATCGAGGGCGAGATGGGCGACTCCCACGTTGGCCTCCAGGCGCGCCTGATGAGCCAGGCCCTGCGCAAGCTGACCGGCAACATCAAGCGCACCAACTGCATGGTCATCTTCATCAACCAGATCCGCATGAAGATCGGTGTGATGTTCGGTTCGCCCGAAACGACCACCGGCGGCAACGCATTGAAGTTCTATTCGTCGGTTCGCCTGGATATTCGCCGCATTGGCGCGCTCAAGCGCGGTGACGAAGTCATCGGCAATGAAACTCGGGTCAAGGTGGTCAAGAACAAGATGGCGCCGCCGTTTCGCCAGGCCGTGTTCGAGATTCACTACGGCGAGGGCATTTCGCGCGAAGGTGAGCTGATCGAACTGGGCGTCGAGCATGACCTGATCAAGAAATCCGGCGCCTGGTACAGCTACGGCAGCGACCGGATCGGGCAGGGCAAGGACAACGTCCGCCAGTTTCTCAAGGACAATCCGGCCATGGCCACCGAGATCGAAGGCCTGCTGCGTGAGAAGCTGATGCCGAAGTCCAAGGAGGGCGCGGCCAATTTGGCTGATGAGTCCGAAAAACCCGAAAAACCCGAAAAACCCGAGAAGGCTGCTGTCAGCTAACAGGTGGCGGTCAATCCCGCTGATCTTCGCGAAGCCGCGCTGCGCCTCCTGGCGCGGCGCGAACATTCTTTACAGGAACTGACGCACAAGCTGACCCGGCGTGACTGGCCTGAAAAGGACGTCGAAACCACCCTGTTGGAACTGGTCGAGCTCGACCTGTTGTCCGACCAGCGCTACGCCGAAAGCTTCGCCCGAAGCCGGGCCGGCAAGCATTACGGTCCAGTCCGCATCCGGGCAGAACTGGGCGAGCGCGGCATCGACCGCGCCCTGATTGACCAGACCCTGACAAACATGGACATCGACTGGTTCGAACGCGCCGCGACCTGGTACGAACGCCGCTACGGCACCGAACCACCCGCCGACCTCAAGGAAAAATCCCGCCGCCAGCAGGCCCTGGCGCGGCGGGGATTCGATCATTCGGTTATCCGCGAGCTGGTCTGAGTGCGGAGCCCTTTGAGGGTTGGACAGATGGCTTACACTGCCAACCGGCAAAGACCTTGAGCGTGGACATCCATGTTTTCATTCCGAATAATCCTCCTGGCAACGGCTTTCTCCTGCCTGCTGGCAGGCTCGGCACAGGCCGATAAATTACCGGCCGATGATCTGACCCCGGAGCAGCAAGCTTTCTGGCAGCAACTCCAGTCACTCTGCGGCCGAGCCTTTCCCGGCCGTCTGTCGGATTCCACCGATTTTTATCGGCAGGCGATCGAGGGCCGTCAATTGATCGCGCACGGCGTGTCCTGCGACAAGGAGCGCATTCATGTCGCCCTGCATGTGGATGACAACCGCTCGCGCAACTGGGTTCTGTCCATCGTCGAGGGCACCATCCGTCTCAAGCACGATCATCGCCATCCCGACGGCACGGAAGAGGACATCAGCCAGTACGGCGGTGACGCGCCAATCCCCGGCTTGCCTGGTCGGCAGATATTTCCCGCTGATGCGCACACGGCCCGAATCCTGCCCGAGCGGGCGGATAACTTCTGGTTCATACAGTTCGTGGATGAAAACACTTTTCACTACGGCGTTCACTGGCCCAAGCACGGTCATTCCATCCGGTTGTCCTTTGACCTGGCCCGTCCGCTTGACCTTCCGCCATTGCCGTGGGGATTCGAGAAGGCAGAGTGAGAGACTTTGGTTAATCGCCTGCCGCCCTTGTCCGAAGGGCGCTTAAACTATACGTCTGACACTTAAGAGACACCCATTCAGGCTCCTTGATGAAAACCACCGCCGATATTCGCCAGGCTTTCCTGGATTTTTTCGCCGACTGCGACCATCGGGTTGTGCCGTCCAGTTCGCTAGTGCCGGGCAATGATCCGACGCTGTTGTTCACCAATGCCGGGATGGTTCAGTTCAAGGATGTATTCCTGGGGTCGGAGAAGCGCGCCTACACGCGGGCCACTTCGTCGC
>JBGTLI010000228.1:0-3894 GCA_041744195.1 Wenzhouxiangella sp.
CAAGCAATACGATTTGCGAGCGTTCCTTTAGCCTGACTGGCGTCTTTCCACTCGCAAGGCTTTTCTTCAGGATGGCTTCTTCGTCGGGTGAGAGCTTGATAGGCGTGGGCGCTGGCATCGTTCATTGTTTGCATAAAGGCAAGCTGAATTATACCATATCAACAACCAATTCATTACACTACACTAGGGAGCCTCGTGCTACGGTTGATTTGTTCCCGGTGATACTGTGTCAGTTGAATCACGACGTATTTGCAGAAGCTGGTGACTACTTTGGCAAAAACCTCGAGGGCCTATGTGAGGGCCTCCGCCACTCTCACTGAATCCCTGACAAAGGCCTCGAAGTCCGCACGCGGCATGGGGCGGGCAAAATGATAGCCTTGAGCGAAGTCACAACCAATGCCGCGCAAGTAATCAGCCTGGGCCCGATCTTCAACGCCCTCGGCAACGCACTCCAGCCCGAGCTCTGCGGCCAAGCCAACAATCATGCGCGCCAGATCAGTGCCCTGTTTTGGCGGGACTTTGTCGACGAAGCTTTTGTCAATCTTGATCTGGGAGATGTGCAGAGCCGAAAGATAGCCCAATGACGAATACCCGGTGCCAAAATCATCAATCGACACACCGACACCGGCTCTTCTTAGTATGCCCAGGGTATCAATACTTACAACGTTGGTGGTATCGACAAGCGCTCGTTCGGTCACTTCGATCTCCAATCGATCCTCTGGAACACCCTGCTTGAGGAGGCGACTGAGTATCCGCGGCGCGTAATTTTCAATCATCAGTTCAGCGGGTGCAGCGTTGATCGCCAGCTTGATACGAGACAGGACAGGATCCCTCTGCCATTCACCAAGAATTTCAAGCGCACGATCCGATACCCAACGGCCCAGTTCCAATATCAACCCGGATTGCTCGGCGATGGGAATGAATCGGTCAGGCAGGAGTTCGCCCAGCTCCGGATCAGACCAGCGCAGCAAAACCTCGGCACCAACAATCGACTTATCCTTCAGGTCGATCTTGGCCTGAAAGTGCAGCTCCAGGCCCCGGTCATTACCATTGATGGCCATGTGCAGCCGGTCCTCCACATCCAGAACGTTTTGTTCATGTTCCTCGATTTTTTCGTCGTGGACGATACAACGAGTGCTCAGCTGTTTTTCGGCCACCCGAAGGGCAGCCCTGGCATCACGAAACAGCAGGCCGATTTCTTTTTCATCACTGGCCCGACCTATCTTCATGCCCATTCGATAGCTGGCATGAAAGATCGCTTTTTTGTCACGAATGATTGATGGCAACGTGTTCATCAGGGAATTCATGTTCTGAACATTGACCCGGGGCGGAGCCAGGGAGGTCCAGCACATGGCAAATAAAGCACCATCCAGTCGGGCAACAAATACTTCCTGACCCGTATGACGAATGACTTCGGCTACCAGATCGCGCGAAAACTTTTTCAGGATACCGTCGGCCATCTCAAAGCCGACATTCGCGGGCACCAGGTGGAAGCGCTCGATATCCAGAAGAACCAGGCAGACCTCCTGACCCTCTTGGCACAAATCGGCCAGTTTGTCAGCAATGGCATTTCGATTCATCAGGCCAGTCAGGCTGTCCTGGTAAGCCATTCGTCTGAGTTGATCTTCCACGACACGCTCGCTGGTAACATCACGAACATAAACATGAAAGATCCTTGCCGCGGGCAGCCAACACCAGACATAGCTCAAAATGCACTCCCCGACCACCTCCTCCAACTGTCCCCGGCATTCTCCTTCCAGCGATTGCAGTATCCGGGTAAAGACCTCGTTGGGCACGAGATCATCCATAGTCGCCCCTGGGCCCAGCGCCCGAGTAACGAATGCCATGGTTGACGGGTTGGCATAACGCACCTGACCGTCACAATCCACGGTTACAACCGGCATCGGATTTCTGGCCGGGAACTCGGCCAGCGAACGGTTGACTTCGGCCGCAGCAAAAAGTCGCCGGAGCAGCCAGGCAACCGTAATCGCAATGATCAAAATCAGAATGGCACAGCCTGCGACCAGCGACGACATGGTGGTCAATTCCTGACGATTTCGCCGCTCGGCAGCCTGGGCGCGAAGCCGGGCTGTATCCACCATGTGACTTAACAACGGATCGATATTACGACGATGATCACTGATCGTCTTGAGTTGGGCGCGGGCGGCGTCCCAATCGGTCTGCCTTTGCTCAATTCGCCCGATGTTCTCGACAAGTTCATCGACCACCAGTACAATTTCTTCCCAGCGGGAATTGAGCTGGAACAGATCCTCTTCGGAACCAAGAATTGGCAAGTTGGCAAAACGCTCCTGGACTCGGATTCGTTGCTCGGCCAGCAATGGAATAAATCGCTCTGCATCAATCACCGCATACAGCTCATAAGCCAGGCGTTCGTGATCAGTCAGCTCGGATCGATAACTTGAAACGGCCTGCAGGTCGGAAAAGGCTTTTTCAATCAGTTCCTGATTACTTTTTGCCACGCGTTCGGAAGCGTTATATACCAGGATAGCTGCCGCCAGACCCAATGTGAACGTCACGGCCAGCATGAGAACCAGGTAAATACGTGATACGTTCATGGGCATTCGACGCACTAAAATTGACTCCCAAAACAGTTCGCTGACATTAGAGCGGGCCAAGATCGCAGGCTCACAATAGCTGACTATCCAGTCGCGGGAAAGCGTTTTGTTCAAAATTCGATCAGCTAACGCCCTGTCCGGCCGCTCCTTTGACAAAGACCGGGAATGTGCGGACCTGATTTCAAAAGAGAACCCTTTGGATGTCCTGCGCAATCAGCTCGGGGATGCCTGAGGCGACAGGATTGGTTCAGGACACCTTTGCAGCGTCCAGCGTGGCGGACCCCAAAAAAATGCTACAACATAACACCTGAGATCAGCCAAGAATTTTCTATGCAAAAGCTTCCTGCGGCGGGCTGTCCGGTTTTCTCGGGGCCGGCAAGACCACTTTGCTCAATCGCATCCTGAACAATACCGAGGGGCGGCGTGTTGCGGTGATCGTCAATGATATGTCCGAGATCAATATTGACGCCGAACTGATTCGTGCCGGGCAGTCAAGCCTGCATCGGACCCCTTGAGCAGCTGGTGGAGGTGACCAAACGGAAGAGAGGAATGAAGTGAGCAGGCCATCATTTGGTGCCTTGGCAGAAGGTGCTATTTCTTGTCTTCCTTGACGACCCGTTCCAATTCCTCGCGCGGCGAATGGCGCAGGTCCTTGCCTTCCACCAGGTAGATGATGTATTCGCCGATGTTCTTGGCATGGTCGCCGATGCGTTCGAGGGAGCGGGCGATCCAGATGCAGTCGAGGACGCGGCGGGTGTTGCGCGGGTCCTCGACCAGATAGGTGTAGTACTGGCGCAACAGGCCTTCGTATTCAGCGTCGACCTTCTCATCCTCGCGCACCAGAGCGACCGCAATGTCAGGCACCATGCGGACGAAGCCATCGAGGGCATCATGAACCATGGTGCGGACGGTCGTGGCCATATTGTCGAGTTCACGGTAATTGCCGCGTGGCCGGTCCTCATCAGCCAGGCGAACGGCCATGCGGGCGATTTTTTCGGCTTCGTCGCCGACTCGCTCCAGATCGTTGACGGTGCGGATGATTGCGATCACCAGCCGCAGATCACTGGCGGTGGGCTGACGGCGAGCCAGGATCATGGTGCACTGCTCGTCAATCTCCTTTTCCATCTCGTTGACCTGGTGATCCATGTCGATGACCCGGTGGGCGCGCGCGGTATCACCATCGACAACGGCCAGGATCGCCTCGCGTACCATTTCCTCGGCCACCCCGCCCATGGCCATGACATCCTGGCGCAGCATGTCCAGTTCCTGGTTGAACTGGCGTGAAATATGTTGATCGAAATGCTTTTCCATGTAATCG
>JBGTLI010000229.1:0-6593 GCA_041744195.1 Wenzhouxiangella sp.
TCCGCAAGGTGGCAGCCGGGATCATCAGCGGGAAGCCTTCGAGGAACGGTCCGAGTTGGCCCAGGCGCTCCGACTGTCCTGGTTCCCGAAAATGACCGACGGCTTTTTCATGCGCGCCGAGAGCTTCTTCAATTTCGCCACTTACCTGGATGGGGTCTCCAATTTGAGGATTTACGGCGGCAAGTCGTTGCATGCACAGTCGCATGGTGAGTCTTTTCTGGCGTTGTTTGGTAATCGATTTGAACAGGGCCTCTATATCCTCGATGAGCCGGAAGCCGCCCTGTCGCCCCAACGGCAGTTGTCTTTTCTTAAAATTATTCACGATCTTGCGACCCCCGCGCAAGCCCAATTCCTGATCGCCACCCACTCGCCAATCCTGCTCGCATACCCGGGCGCGACGCTGTATTCGTTCTCGTCAGATGGGATCACGGAAGTTGCCTATCGCGAAACTGAGCACTATCTTGTCACCAAGGGCTTTCTAAACGCGCCCGAGCGCTATCTGAAGCACTTGTTCGTCGAGGAAGAGGAAGGTGAGGGCGAAACCTGATGTTCGGTGTCCTGAAAAAAGAAACACCCGCCAGTGGCGAGTGCTTCCTACTAACTTCAACCTCGTGGGTTTTCAGCTTGCTCGCTCCTTACAGAGCCAACAGCACCGAGGCAAAAAGCGATACTTCACCATCAAGCACGCGGTGAATGGTCACGTTGACGCCGTCGCCAACTTGTTCCACTTCCGCGAGACCCCAGACGTTCGGGTTATCGAAGGTGCAGCCGTCACCCACACTGGAGCTGCCCGTTCCTGACCCTTGCACAAGAATACTGAACTCGTCTTCGCAAGGCTCGGTTGAGGATGTTCCAGTGCCAGAGCCCTGAACCAGGATCGACACATTATCACCCGAACCCTCAGACGAGAACAGCAGGACCTGGTGGTACGTGTCACTCGCGTCGTCAACCTTGACGCTGCCTGCGACCGTTCCGCCTGGGGTGTGAAACGACAACATAACCGCACCGCCGTGAATTGAGGCAATCAGCCCTTTGTATGCTTCGTCGGCCTGGGCCGAAGTCATTCCGGCCAGCAAGCCTATCGCGGCGAAGGCAAGCGTACGCCTCCAGCGGCCGCGATGCCACCCTGTCCCGTCCTTCTCAATACCGGTTCCGTCCTCTTCTACGCCGTTTGTCCTGTTCGTCACTTTCACACTCCTACTGTTTGGGTTCTGCTCATTTGACCTCGCCAACGAAGGCACCTAATCGCTGTCTTTCGAATTCCGATCTTTCTCTGGCTCGTCCTCCCAGTAATACCAGCCAACCCCCACGTTGACCTGCTGACCTTGCGTGGTTGTTTGCTCCTCTCTCCCCAAGACGCCCACCACCTCGTCAACGTTCTTTTCCAGGACTTCCCGAATCTCGGCCCGGATGGCTTCGACCCGCTCTACCGGTATACGCACTGACCACCGATCCTTCTGGAGCCAGGGCGTCAGGTCTGGATCTTTCGTTCTCTTCATGTTGTGCGTGATGGACTTCATCAACCTGTTGGTGGCATGGCTGCCAGCAACAATCATGGCTTTATCTGACGGGTTCAGGCTGGAGAAATGGGGGCTGCATAAACTGACGACGGCGGCCTCCTTGTCCAATTTGATGTTGTCATTCCCCAGCAGGTCGTCCAAAACCGTTTGCGGCGTAACCGCCCTGCCAGCCGCGCGCCGGACCAGCCCCTGAAATGTTCTGCCCGGGCCATGGATCCGCAGCTCTGCCGGTCGCCCTCGCTCGTCCTGGAAAAGCGGGTTGGTCGCCCACATTTCCAGGATTGCAGCTTCCGCGCACAGTTCAGCGTCGGTGTACTCGCCCTTGCTTTCCTTGATCTCCTTGATCGCTCGGCCGTCAAGCCCCGATAAGGCCGCCAGTGCCGAGTTGGTAACCGGCTTGCCGGGGCTCTTCTGTTGGAGAAAACGTGCCGCTTCCGTTACGTAGGCCTCCTTCAGTAGCTCGATCAGCACAGCACAGGTCACCTTGCCCACGACAAATTTAACGGCCAGCCTCAATACCCTGCTTGCGGCCTCGACGAGCCATGAGTTATCTGCGTTTTTGGGGTTGCCCTGGCCGATGCGGTTCATAAACTAAGTATCCGTAATCCTGAATTCAGATCCAACCCCTAGGCCAGGCATCGCAGCCAGTTGCGACCTGATTTCGCCCCTTTTGGCAGCCAGTCTGACTCCAGCCTTATGGGCCAGCTTCATGATAGCGGCCTCACCAGCACCTCAGCCAAGGCATTCCCGGCTCCGGCCGATGCAGAACAATCTGATGGAGCACGGACCTTCGTGGCGAGCTCGCCTGATGCGATATTTCGGGGTGGCCGAGTGCGACGACCTCGCCCATTGGAATCCTCCTTGTTTGGCCGCTAGCGGCTATTAAGTTACAGCTCGGCATGCTTGATGTCAATCACTTTTTGCGATTTAGCGGATACGGACAAGCCGCTTTGGCCCGGATTTTTGACTGGCAACGGTTGGGTGGGCGGGGCGGCAGGTCAGTGGTCAGTTCGGCAGTGTGTCGGAGGTCAGTGCGCGCGTCAATCGGCGATTGTTTCGGCAATTGTCCTGGCGATTGTGCGGGGGGGCGAAAAGAGAGTATCGTCACAGAATAATCAGTTCAATGAGATGTTTAGCCGGTTGTGGATTGGCGAGGGCCATTATCAGTTGATTGATATTGCAGGCCTCGGTTTGTTGTTGACCCGGTCCGGTTAGCGGGAAAAAATCGCCGCGGAGCTCAAGCGAGGGAATGGCTTGGCTGCGGTCACTAAAAATCAGAAAGGGGATACCCAAGTGATGACCAAGAATTCGTTCGGCTTTGTTCCGTCCACGCTGCTGGCTGGCCTGGTGTTTTTGGCCGCGATGACCGGGCTTGCCCAGTCGGCGGAACCCACCGGTGGTCCGATCGATCCGGAGATCGGGATTGCTCCAGCATCGTTCAGTTTCTTGGTCGGTGCCGGTGATGCCGATTCAGACCAATTGACGATCGAGAACATAGGCGGTGGCACCCTGATCTGGGACATCGCGCTCGAAGACGCGACCAGCGCGCTGCGCGGCACTACACACGACCCGCTGCTTGATGAAACCCTTGTGTTTACCAACTTCACGGTGATTTCGCCGGCCAATGGCGGCACGCCGGAAGTGCAGGTCCTGCCGGCCGGCGTTCTGACCAGTGGCCTGGTAGTCGGTTTCAGCTTTGAAGGCACGGTGGCTGGCATCAGCGGCAACGGCGACTGGGCCTCCGACATGTGCATGCAGATCGAAGGCCCCGATGGCAGTTCGTACAGCGTCGGTGGCATCGGCGCAGCGATCCCCAATTGCAATGTCAATCTGTGGGATTTCAACGGTGGTGGTTCGACCGATGATGGCACCTACAGCAGTCAACACCTTGGTGTCTGGCCGTTTCCGCCGGGCGCCGGGGACGATGGCGACTGGACCTTCACCTTCATTCACGGCTGGAACAGCACCAGCTCCAACCCGATGGACTGGAGCAACGTAACCGTCACGCTGCACAAGGTTGCCCCACCCGAGCCCTGCGACAATCCGGGCCTGGTGAGCTGGCTCAGCGTTGATCCGGCTTCGGGCAGCACCGAGCCTGGTGCGCCGAGTGTGGTTGATATCATGGTTGACAGCGATGGCCTGTCCGCTGGCACCTACAACGCCAACGTGTGCATCAACAGCAATGACTCGGTCGGCAATGAACTGGTCGTTGTGCCCGTGGAGCTTAACGTCGTGCTGGTGCCTGAAATCGAAGTCAGCCCGGCCAGCCTGGCAGCCAGCGCCATTTCGGGTCAGTCGACCGATTTGACGCTGAGCATCGCCAATCTGGGCACGGCTGAGCTGCTCTGGGACATCGACCAGGCGCTGGCCGCCAGTCCGCGCGCGCACTTCCCGTCCCGGGAGTATCTCCCCACCTTCGGCTCTGGCAGTGCGGCTGAATTCGGCGCCGAGCCGCTGGATGCCGAGTTGCTGGCCAAGCATGCCGACACCATTGCTGCAGATGGTTGGCAACGTGGCCTGGCCGATCCGGTTCCGGCGTTCACAACGACAGGTTTCTCGCGCAGCGACTACGTCAGCCTGGATGCGCTGCAGCCTGGCGCCCTGACCAGTATCCTTGATCCTGGTGCGGGCACGATCTTTGCCCAGACCTTTATTGAAAATGACTTCAGCCAGCATTTCTTCATCGCCACCGGCGGCGCTGCGCTGGCGCAGAATGCCTATGGCTTTGTTGATACCACCACCGGCGCGGTCAACCAGCTCGGCGTCCTGACCGGCGTGCCGGCAGCCGGCACCTGGGTCAGCGTGGCCTGGGATCCGGTCAGTGGCGCGGTCTACGGCCTCATCGTTCCCGCTGGTGGCGATAACCGGCTGTTCGAGATCGATGTCGACACCGGCGTCGGCACCCTGGTCGGCAACGTCAGTGGCCTTGCCGCCGGCGGCATCGTGATCGGCATTGCGATTGACTCCAGCGGGCTGATGTACGGCCTGGAAATCATCGACGATGTGCTGGTCGCGATCGACAAGACCGACGCTGTTGGCGCGATCATCGGCCCGGTGGGTTTCAACGCCAATTTCGCTCAGGATATGGACTTCGACCGCAGTACCGACACTCTGTACTGGGCCTCCTATCTGGGTGGCGGCAACAGCAACATCCGCATCATCGATACCAGTACCGGTGCGACCACCCTGGTTGGCCCGATCCAGGATGGCGCCGAACTGCTCTCTTTCAGCGTCGCCGTGGCCGGCGCAGGCGGTTGTGACGCGCCCGAGAACGTTCCGTGGCTTTCGCTCGATTCCGATGCCGGCAGCATCCAGCCCGGTGACCCGGTCGAGGAAGTACAGGTCACTCTTGATGCCGGCAGCCTGACCGAAGGCATTTACAACGCGCTGCTTTGCATCAACAGCAACGACCCGGACTTCCCGCTGATCGAAGTGCCGGTGGAATTCGAAGTCCTGCCGATCCCTGATGCTGATCTGAGCCTTTCCATGACCGTCCTGCCGGCCATGGTTCAGGCAGGCGAGGCGATCAGCCTGGAAGCCACCATTGCCAACAATGGCCCGGCAGCCGCCGAAGCCGTATCGCTGGAAGTCAGCCTGCCGGCCGAAATCAGCTTTGTCTCCGGCAGCCTTGATCAGGGTGCCGGCACCTGGAACTGTGCCGAAGCCGCTGGCCTGGTGACCTGCGAGTTGACCGCAGGCAGCCTGCCTGTTGATGCCCAGGTCGCGGTGTTGCTGATCGAGGTCGAAGTCGCCCTCAGCGCCGCGCCCGGCAACTACAGCCTTGATGGACAAGTGATTTCAGGCAACGACACCGACCCGGACCTTGGTAACAACACGGCCTCGGCCGTGGTCGAAGTGGTGCCCTTCACTGTGACCACCATTGTTGCGGCTGGCCAGGGCACGATCACCCCGGCCAGCCAGGCGGTTGCCTCCGGCGCTGCTGCCGATTTCACCGTCACGCCCGATACCGGCTGGTCGATCAGCACGGTTGTTGGCGATAGCTGTGCACCGTCCTTGCTGGCGGGCGATCAGTGGCAGGCAGCCGGAATCGAGGCCGATTGCGCGGTTGAAGCCAGCTTCGTGATCAACAGCTACAACATTGGGGGCAGTGTCGATGGCCTCACCGCTGCCGGCCTGGAGTTGGATTTGAACGGCACTGAAACCCTGCCGGTCGCCGCTGGCGCTACCAGCTTCGAGTTCGTCAATCCACTGCCCCATGGCAGCAACTACGAGGTGACCGTGGCCACCCAGCCGGCAGGTCAATGGTGTGTGGTCAGCAACGGCCAGGGCGAAGTAAACGGCGAGCCGGTTACCGATGTGCTGGTCGGTTGTGGCAACGTCGGCATCAGTTTCAGCCACAGTGAAATTGATTTCGGCACGGTCACCACCGGCTCATCATCCAGCCTGGTCCTGACCATCAGCAACCCCGGCAGCAATCCGTTGACCATCGACGGCATCATCCCGCCGGGCAACCCGTTCGAAATCATAGCCGACAACTGCAGCCCACTGCCGCAAACGCTGGAGGCCGGTGAAAGCTGCAGTCTGGAAATCCAGTTCAGCAGCCAGGATCCAGGCCTGCACACCGACCAACTCATTGTCAGCAGCAATGCCGCCAACAGCCCGCACACCATCCCGATCAGCGGCAACGGCATCCTCGCCATTCCGGTGCCGTTCCTGTCGCCCTTTGGTCTGCTTCTGCTGATGCTGGTTGTGCTTGTTCTGGGCTTCCGCTACACCCGGGGCCGCCAGCGGATGGTCTGAGGGGAGAAAAGCCGCCGGGGACTTCCTGGCGGCTTTTTGGTGGTCGATGCACCGCCGCACCATCTCCCCCTCTACCCCCTACAATACCCCCATGAAAATCTACGGCATCAAAACCTGCGATACCTGCCGCAAGGCGCGCAAATGGCTGGAGGGGCAGGGGATTGGTTATCAGTGGCATGATCTGCGCGAAGATGGGCTTGATGGGGCGATGGTGCGGCGTTGGCTGGCTTCTGTTGGTCCGGAGGCGTTGGTCAATCGCCGGTCTACAACCTGGCGCGCACTTGATGAGCGTCAACGGGTGGCGGCGATGGA
>JBGTLI010000230.1:0-6741 GCA_041744195.1 Wenzhouxiangella sp.
GACATCCATTGTTAAGGCACTGACCGGCAGTTCACGCGCCGAGATCGGCGACGGCTTCCGCCCCTGTACCCGCACGGCCAGCATTTATGACTTTCCGCAGGAAGTGCCGGTGGTGCGCTTTCTGGATACCCGAGGTTTCGGCGAAGTTGGCTATGACCCATCCGAGGACATTGCCCTGTGCGAGGAACAGGCCCATTTGCTGATCGCCGTGGTCCGGGCCACCGAGACTCGGCCTCAACCTGTTCTGGATGTACTGCAAAAGGTCCGCAAGCGCCACCCAAACTGGCCGATCGTTGTTGCCCAGACCTGCCTGCATCATGGTTACGACGATGAACAACCAGAGCATGTCGTGCCCTACCCTTTCCATGATGACGAATGGCAAGCGATGGTGCCGGAAGGATTGGGTCGCACGCTGCTCGCGCAGCGCGAGTTCCTGACCCAGGTGCCCGGCAAGGGTCCCGTGCTGTGGGTTCCGATCGACTTTACTCAGCGGGCCGATGGCTTCGAGCCGACCGACTACGGGCTCGATGCCTTGTGGGATGCGATCGAAGAGGCCGCCTCGCTTGGCCTGGAAGCACGCTTGCGCACCGATTCTGAGATCAGCGATCTTTACAGCCGCACCGCGCATCCTCACATCGTCGGTTTCAGCCTGGCGGCCGGTACCGTCGGCGCCCTGCCGGTGGTTGACCTTGCACTGGTGCCGGCCTTGCAGGCTGGCTTGCTGCACCGCCTGGCCGGCCTTTACAAACAACGCTGGACGGCGCGTAGCAGCGCGGAGTTCCTGGGCTTGCTGGGATCCGGCTTTGCGGCCGCCTACGGCGCGCGTCTTGCCGGGCGCAGCCTGGTCAAGCTGATCCCGTTCTGGGGCCAGACCGCCGGTGCGGTACTGGGCGCCAGCGCCAGCGGCGCGATCACATTCGCTCTCGGCAAGGCTGCCTGCATCTATCTGGGCCGGAAGCGCGAAGGCCAGGCCATCAATGCCACGACCTTGCGCCAGGCCTATCGCGACGGTCTCGTCCAGGGCCGTCAATTACTGCGTCAACAACAGCAGGAGGCTTCGCCGCCATGAAGGATCTGGTCAAGGAATTTGGCTGGCTCCGGGTCATTGCCGTGGCCATCACCATTGCGCCCCTGATCGCGTTGCCGATTTTCGCCACCTTGTGGATGTGGCAATCAGGACTGCTGCTCTGGTGGCTGCTGGCGGCCGCACTCGCTTCAGGTCTGGGCCTGGCGATCAATCGAATTGCCGTGGTGCGCGAGCAACGCGCCCTGCCGCAATCCACGACCCGGCCCGGTGCGCACTGGACCGCGGAGGCGGATAAATGCTGGGTCCGAATCGAGCAACTGGCTTCGGAAGCCACCGTCACCGAATGGCCGCTGAGCGATGGCCCCACTTTGCTGCGCCTGGCACGCCATGTCCTGATGACGGTGGCCAGCCATTTCCATCCACACCGCGCCCAGCCTTTGCTGGAGATGACCCTGCCGCATACCCTGACCATCATCGAGCGGGCGGCCCGCGAACTGCGCGACGAGGTGGTCGGCAACATTCCATTCAGCCACCGCCTGACTCTGGGGTCGATAGCGCGGGCGAACAGTTTGCGGGCGATGTTGAAGCGGCATGAAGGCTGGTTCCGCGCCGCCCGGGCCATCTTCGCGCCACAATCGGCGGCGGTGGCCGAGTTGCGCCGCGCGGTCGGCAGCCAGTTGCTCGACCATGGATCGGAGCGGGTTCAGACCTGGCTGCTGCGCGAATACATTCGCAAGCTCGGCTACCACGCGATCGACCTGTACGGTGGCCTGGCAAGACTGGAAGATCGAACCCGACTCGATGCACCGGATACCCGGCTGTCTGGAGACGTCGAGGACAATCATGAACCATTGCGGATCCTGCTGCTAGGTCGTGCCAATGCCGGCAAGTCCAGCCTGATCAATGCCTTGTTCGGCGAGGTCACCGCCGCTGTCGACCTGCTGCCCGACACCACCACCGAGATGGTCGGCTATCGGCTCGAGCGCGATGGTGAGGTCAAGGGGTTGATCTTTGATACCCCGGGATTCGACGGCGAGCTGTTCGGCAGCCGGGTGCTGGAAAAGACCGCCATCGACGCTGACCTGATTCTGTGGGTGACCGCGGCCCACCGCCCTGACCGCGACCAGGAGCGCCAGCGCCTGGATCAGTTGCGCGCCATGCTGGCCGACCCCAAGCGCCGATCGCCGCCACTGCTCGTGGTAATGACCCACATCGACCGGCTGCGCCCGGTGCGCGAATGGAACCCGCCTTATCAACTTGATCCACCGGCCAGCAACAAAGCCAGCCAGATTGTCGCCGCACTGGCCGCCGTGGCCGAGGATCTTGACGTGGATATTGCCCGCATCATCCCCGTATGCCTGGCCGAAGGCAAGATCTTCAACGTCGACGACACCCTCAATGCCGCCATGCTCAGAGAACAGGACACGGCCAACCGGGTGCGCCTGCTGCGCTGCCTGCGCGCGCGCAAACGCGAGGAGAACTGGGATCTGCTGTGGCGCCAACTGGGCAACGCCGGGCGCATTCTGCTGAGCCTGCCGGATGCGCTTGACCCGAACCGGCAAGATCGATCACGCAACCGGCCGGGCTGAGAACCGGCGCCGATTCGCGATCGGCCCACTAGTGGGCCGTCCTCAGATCGCGATGGGGGCCTTGATCGCCGGATGAGACCGGTAGTTGATCAGTTCGAAGTCTTCGAACACGAAGTCTTCCAGGCGAGTACGAGCCGGGTTCAGCTTCATGGTCGGAGCAGGCAGCGGCTCGCGTGAAAGTTGGAGATCGACCTGGTCGAGATGGTTCGAATACAGGTGCGCATCCCCCAAGGTATGGATGAACTCGCCCGGCTTGAGGCCGGTAAGCTGGGCCACCATCAGAGTCAGCAGCGCATACGATGCAATATTGAACGGCACGCCCAAAAAGCAGTCGGCGGAGCGCTGGTAAAGCTGGCAACTCAGGCGACCCTCGGCGACGTAAAACTGGAACAGGCAATGGCAGGGAGCCAGCGCCATGCGTCCGGCCCGGGCGTTGTCCTGCGGTGAGCGGGTTTCATCGGGCAGGTCGGCCGGGTTCCAGGCCGAAACGATATGGCGGCGCGAATCGGGGCGTGCCCTGACCTGCTCGACAACGTCGTTGAGCTGATCGATATGGCGCCCGTCCGGTGTCGGCCACGAACGCCACTGGACACCGTAAACCGGCCCCAGGCTACCGTCATCATCGGCCCACTCATCCCAGATCCGCACGCCGTGATCCTTGAGGTAGCCGATGTTGGTATCACCGCGTATAAACCACAGCAACTCGTGGATGATGGATTTCAAATGCAGCTTCTTGGTGGTGACCATCGGAAAGCTTTCGGCCAGGTCAAAGCGCATCTGGTGCCCAAACACGCTGCGCGTGCCGGTTCCAGTGCGATCGGTTTTTTCCGCGCCGTGATCACGGATGAGTCGCAACAGGTCGAGGTAGGTATTCATGCCTTCTTGCTGTAAGCGTAAATCATCAACGCCACGCCAGCGATCACCATGGGCAACGACAGCAACTGTCCCATGGTCATCCAGTCGAAGGCCAGAAAGCCAAGGTGGGCGTCGGGCTCGCGGAAGAACTCGCCGATGAAGCGAAAAACCCCGTAGCCGGCCAGCATCAGCCCGCCAACCGCCCCGACCGGGCGCGAACGGGATGAGAACAACCAGACCACGAAAAACAATACGACGCCTTCCAGCGCAGCCTGGTAAAGCTGCGAGGGATGGCGCGCATACTGATCCAGGGCGCCTGCCAGGTATTGCTGGTAAAGCGCTTCGGATGTGCGGCCGCCACGCTGGATGGATTCGGGAAAGATGACAGCCCAGGGCAGGTCGGCCTTGCGCCCCCACAATTCGCCGCCCATGAAGTTGCCGATCCGCCCTGCTGCAAGACCCAGCGGCGCCAGCGGAACGACGAAGTCGCCAAGGCGCAGAAAACTGCAACCCAAATGACGACTGTAGAACCAGAGCACCAGAACGACGCCGATCATGCCGCCGTGAAAGCTCATACCGCCATCGCGGATACGGAACAGCAGCAAGGGATCGCCAAGTAGATCGCCAAAGGCGTAGAACAGAACGTAACCGACGCGAGCCCCGACAATCACGCCGATGACACCCCAGAACAGCAGGTCGGCAACCTGATCGGGTTTGATTGGCGCGTCCTCGCGCCGCGCTCGCAACCGACCGAGCAACCAGAACTGACCAAAAGCCACCAGGTACATCAGGCTGTACCAGTAGATGGCGAAACCGCCGATGGTGATGGCGGCCGGATCGAGCGTGTGATAGTAGTAACTTGGTTCCATGACAATCCAGGTCAGAAGCTTGGCAGTACCCGCATGACCATCCCTTTCAGGTAGCGGGTCTCGGCGATGGCCGGATGCACCGGGTGGTCGGGCCCCTGCTCCAGGCGCATGATGACCTGCAGGTCGCGGTCGACGTGACGTGCAGCCTGGCGCAATATATCGCCAAAACGATCCTCATGCACGTGCGCCGAACAGGAACAACTGATCAACAGGCCACCGGGGGCGACCAGACGCATGGCTTTCTCGTTGATTCTCCGATAGGCCTTCAGCGCCGGCTTGACATCGCGCGCCCTGGGCGCAAACGCCGGCGGATCGACGATGACGGCATCAAACTTCTTGCGGTCAACCAGCATCCGATCCATCAGCTTTTCGGCATCTTCCCGGATGGGAACGACGGCAGCGGAAACGCCGTTGGTGGCCGCATGGGTGGTTAGTGCGGACACCGCTGGTTGCGAAGAATCAACGCAATGAACGGACTCTGCGCCAAGTACGGCCGCGCCGATGCCCCATGCGCCGTGATAGGCATAGAGGTCCAGGACGTTGCGGGCCTCGCCCAACAGCGGCCACACCCGGGCCCGGTTGGCCTGCTGGTCGAAATACCAGCCGGTTTTCTGCGCACTCATCAGGTTGAGGCGAAAGCGCAATCCGCCTTCAATCACGACCACCTCGTCGGGCAATTGACCCGGTCCGGGCTCGACAACCCGCTTGAGGCCCTCAAGCTCCCGCACCGGCGAGTCATTGCGCCACAGGATCCCGGTCGGTGCGATGAGCTTGACCAGGGCAGCTTCGATTTCGCTTTTCAGAGCATCCGTGCCTGCCGTATTGAGCTGCCCGACGATCACATCGCCAAACCGGTCCAGCACGAGGCCCGGCAGCCCGTCGCCCTCGCCGAAAAACAACCGATAGTAAGGTCGTGGATAAATACGCTCACGCAACGCCAAGGCCTGGGCCATACGCTTGCCAATCCAGGCTCGGGATGGCGCGCGGCCCGGCCGCCTGCTGATCAGGCGGGCACAAATAAGCGAATTGGGATTGATCATGGCTGTGCCGTGGGGTTTGCCATGCGAATCGACCACATCGGCAATCTGGCCTGGTTCGAAACCCTTCAGTGGCGAACGCTTGATATCGACTTCATTGCTGAACACCCACAAGTGTCCGGCGCGCAAACGACGCTCTTCGCCCTTGTTGAGTATCAATGGGTGGTGTGTGGTCATCAGATGCCTGGTGGTGGCTTGCGATGGGCAAGCTTAACTTGATTTTGGCTAACAAAACGACACTTAATGTGACGCGTCGCACGTTGTAAAAAAAAAGCCCAATCGACGCAGCCCGGCATGGGCGGTACGGCCATAAAGCACGCTACACTACCTTTTAGAGAGGGAGTTCTCAATAGCATGAGACGGTTCATCAGGTTTTTCAGCTCGCATAAGGTGTATTTTTACGCCGTCGCGGCGCTGACCCTGATTCTGGTTACGGGCCTGCTGAGCTGGAGCGCAATCGACGAGGTTCGCTTTTCCAGCGAGCGGATTGGGATCGACATGGACCTGCACGAGCAGGGCATGAAGATAAGCGGTGTCGTCGCAGGTCTGGCGGCCGATGAGGCGGGGCTCCGTCGAGGCGACGTTCTGACCGAGCTGAACGGCAGGATGGTGGCTGACTTTGCGTCGTTTGACGAGGCCATGCGCGACCGCGCTCCTGACCGCCCGGTTCAACTCAGGGTGTTGCGCGAGTCCGAAACGCTTGACCTGGAACTGGTCCCCGGCGCCCCACCCGACATCCGCCGCCTGCTGGCCCAGTTGATTCTTGTCTGTGCTTACCTGGGTCTGGCCGCGCTGGCCGCTCGCTATCAGCGCCAGGATTTGCGCGCCAGATTACTGATGCTTTTTGTCGCCCTGGTCGCCATTGAAATGGCATTGCCCCTTGGCTACACGTATCCGCTATGGCTGTTTCAGGCTCAATCCCTGTTCTGGTACCTGGCCACCGGCGTGCAGATTGCGCTCGAACTGCACTTGGTCAGCCTGATTCCGCATCGGCTCAATATCCTCAAACGGCGACCGTCGCTGGTCTGGCTTTACTACGCCGTTGGCTTGCTGATCGGTATCGGGCTGTGCATCCTTGCCATCGTTGACTGGATTCACTCCGGCAGCCCCTACTCGCATTTGCAAACCCCGGCAGCGAACATGGTGCTGGTCGGCTGGGCTGTCGTGGTTGCCACGATATTGGCCTGGCAAGTCACAAGGGCAACCGGATCACGGGAGCGCAACCAGGCATTGCTGGTACTGATCGGCCTGACCCCCTGGGTTGGCTATATCCTGTTGTCCACGTTCTGGTCTGGCTGGGCTGACCTCAGCGAACACTGGGTCCAGAACGTTCAGAACGTGGTCCTGCTGTTTTTCCCGGCCGC
>JBGTLI010000231.1:0-9679 GCA_041744195.1 Wenzhouxiangella sp.
GGCCCGGCCCGGCTCCAGTCGAGAAGCTGACGTCAATAGCCTTCCGGTTTGTGAAACATTCTGCGGATCCTGCCTCCCAGCGTGTCGGCATTGACAACCACAATGAAGACCTTGCGCAGGCGGTCTTCGGGGCATGATAACGGCCTCACGCCGTGCCATGAGTTGCCCTGACGTTGAAACAGCAGGGACCGATTGCCCATGGCGTTGGCGGTCCAGGCTTGGGTGAAATCCTCGAAACCGGGCGCGCTGGATCGACGGAAACGGCCGCCGTCGTCAAGGATCACGGTTTCTCCTCCCCAGGCCGGGTCCCACTCCTCGGGCGTATTGAAGTAAAAGATGTGAGAGCCAAGCTTGCGTCGGGCATCGCAATGGGGTGAGACCGATGCGCCCTGCGGCGTGTAGTGCCAGTGATAGGTCAGGCGAAACCGCCGGGTGGCGAACAGCCGGGCCAGCCAGTCCTGGTAGGCGGGCCCGTTGAGCTCGTCGATCAATTGATGCCATGCCGGGTGCAGGTTCAGGTCGGGGTGGTACTCCAGGGCATAGCGGTCATGCGGTTTCTGGCCGTGGGCGCGCTTGCGTCCGAAGCTGGTCTTCATGATATCCAGCGGCGGCATGTTGGTGCGCAGCAGTTCGAAAGCCTGGTCGGTCAGGACGCCTTCCGGGTTGAGCCACGGATAAGGGATGGCTTCGCGAAAGCTGGCCGTGGGAATGGCGCTTAACGCGACCTGGTCAAGAATGGGGCTGGCGCTGTTGTTCATGCGGTTTCTCGTTTTCCGATTTTTTCGACTGGATCTGCAGGTCGATGTTCAGCAAGTCTGCAGCCCGCTTCAAACAGGTCTGCAGTTCATCCGTCTGCTTGAAATTGCTGGGCGCGGTTTCACCAAAAGGTGCTGCCAGGCCATCCTTGTAAAGGGCCTGATGGAGTTGATCGAGCCGGCGAGGAGGCAGGATCCAGTTACGATCGAGGGCGCGCGCGCAGAGGTAGCTCAGGCCCTGTTGTGGGCGAATGCTGCCGCGACGGTTGAAGCGCGGTCGCGTTGCGCGTTCAGCGACCCGGCTGCAGAAACGGCGCCAGGGCGAGCTGCTGCGCTCGGGCAGGGGCCAGACCAGGAACCCCCTGCCGCGACTGGCGGCATCGGCCAGCATCGATTCGCTCTCGCCGGTGACCACCAGTTGGTCGGCATTGTCGAGGACCAGCTTGTAGGGGTTGTCCATGTCCCCGGCTCGCCAGGCGTAGAGCAGGTCGTTGGGGCCGAGACCGGCCGCCAGGTGCTTCAAGACCGACCGGCTTCTTCTGCTGGTGACCACAAGCAGGCTGCTGTTCTGCTCGGCTGCCCAGGCCGAAAGGCGTTTGGCCATTTGCCGTGCGGTTTTGGCACCCAGGTAATGGGAGCGTGAACTGCCGCCGATCAGAACAGCCGAGCGCTTTTCGGAATCCAGCCAGCGCTGCCAGGTGGCGCTGGGGGTTTCTGATTCGGTATGGCCGGCGTTCAGGGGCAGGGTGGTCAACAGGCGGCGCGGATGCGGTGGAAGACCGAAGTGGCGGCACTGAATGACCACTGCGCTGGCCTCGGGTACCGGGCCAGCCTTGCGGCCTGAAAGGATGAGCCGCAGGCCCGGTCGACGCCGACCTAGCAGGCGCGCCACACGAGTGGGCAACCAGCCGCCGGCAATGACAATCGCGGTATCCGCCTGAAGCTCTGGCAGACTCGGTGATCCGGCCAGACAACCCAGAACAAACCCGGCCTCACCGCTCTGGATCGTGTATTCCACGACTGGCCGGCCTGTCAGCCGGGAGAGTTCCTGGCCGATCGCCCGGGCTTGCTGGTTATGGCCTGGCTTGCGATGCAGCAGGACAGCGATACTGCCTTCCGGAGCCGGTCCGCCACAGAAAACCCTTCGCGTTCTGCCCAGGGTTGATGCAAACGACAGGGTCCATCGTGTCTGCTGATGCATCCGGCTGGCCTGCTGGAACTGCTGGATCCAAAACCACTGACTGCGGCGGAGACGTCCAGCCCGATTGAATGCCGGTTCGCGCACGACAACTTCCAACTCGCCGGTGGCCCTGAACAATCGCTCCAGTACCCAGGGCACATCCTGATCCGGCACCCGCTCCAGCAGATCAGCGATTCGCAGCGGCGAGGGCGCTCGCGTGCTGCCGCCGGGGGCCAGCAGATCGATCAATTCCTGGCCATCCCTGCGTGAGGACAGGTATAGCCGCATGGCGGCCCAGTCGCGAGACGGGCGCGTTGCCGAGACGGGCATGAAGTGAGCGCGCTGTGCTTCCCGTTCCAGGCGCGGCCACAGGTTTCGGGTCGGGTTGTCGAAATAAACGAATTGGTCGGGAAACGGCCGCCAGGGCTGGGTGTGCAGCGTCGTGAAGTGGACCAGGCGAGAACTGCCGGGATCATATTCACTGTCCCTTGCATTCCAGCCATCGTCCAGATCGCCCCACAGCCCGGCCTTGCGAGCCCGGGCTTCAAGCGCCTTGCGACTGAGTCGATGGACGTCATGCTCGTTCCAGGCCTGAGCCATGCGCCGGCAATCGATCAGCATGACCGAGGTGTCGCGATCATTGATGGAAAGAAATCCGGCCTTGCCCATGTCAAGGTCGAAAAGCTCGGCCGGATCGGTCAGGTAGACCTGATCGGCATCATTGTAGATGGCGCGCCCGTCGAAACCGGTCAGGGCGGGAATGGCGAAACGGTAGTTGGTGAAACCGGTCAGCCAGAAGCCGCGCCGGAACCCCTTGAGATCCCCCAACAGGTGGATTTCATAAATCCGGGACGGGTCGCGGTGTTTTTCGATCGACCACAAAAAAGCCCGCTCGGCCCGAAACTGACCGCGCTCGGTGCCAAGAAAGATTCGGACAGGCGCCTTGTTCGATGCACGCACGCCCGGTTTGACGCCGAGGACGATGCGATCCGGTGTCTTGCACCGTGCCGGCGGCCGATCGGCGCTGAACCGCGCCGGTACCAGTCCGCGCAACAGACGTTGTGAAAGTAATGCCATGGCGTCACTCTGCAATATCGGAAAAAGCGTAACGGGACCAGCGGCGCTGGTGCCAGGTCCACCATTGTGGACGTTTTTCAATGTGCTTTTGCATGATCCCGGTCAAATTTTGCACATCGGCCGCCAGCGACCCTTCCGGGTTGAGCCAGACCGGCTGTCCCATCCTGAATTCCCAGCATGGATCAACCCCTTCCAGCAGTGCAGGCACGACGGCCGCACCGGTCCGACGCGCCAGCTCGGCCGGTCCGGGGGGCATCGACATCTGCTTGCCGAGAAACTGCGCTGTGACACCGCCGTCTTTCATGGCCTGGTCCATCAGAATGAACAGTATCCGATTGTCTTTCAACACCTTGAGCATTCGCCGAAAGCCGACCGCAGCGGGAGCGGCCGGAATGGCTTCCAGGCCCAGCGATTCGATCCCGTCGCGAAAGAAGCCCGGCTCGATCTTCCCGGCTTCCCTGTAGATGACCGCCACAGGATAGCCGAGGCGGACAAGGTGCACGGCCATCGCCACGCCGTTGCCCATGTGCATGCCCAGCATGATCACGCCGCGCCCGTGGCTCAGGGCCTGGTCCAGGTGATCCGGATCTTCGACCTTGCATGCCGCGCTGATGTCATCCAGAGAGACGCTGCGTGAATACATCGCCAGCAATTCAAGCACAGCCCGGTCATTGATGCGATAGGCCTCACGCAGCCATTCCCCGGCTTGAGCGACCTTCGGATGATCGCGCAACGCATGGCGCATCTGCCGATTGAGTCCACGACGGACGCCGGGTGTCAGGCGATAGTGCCAGTCGCCGCACGCTTGTCCGACCGTGCGCAGCCTTTGCATGCCGCCGCGGCCTACACCTTGGGCAAACAGCCGCAGCAAGTGGAAACCGGTCCGCCGGGCACGACGTTTGAACTTCATGTCTCGACCGACTCGACCCGTCGCCCTTCCCGGATGCGGACAACCTGGTCGGCGGCCCGGATCAGTGCTTCGTCGTGACTGACCGCGATCAGGGTCAACTGGCCCTTGAGGTGTTCAATGGTCTCGATCACGGCGGCTTCTGATTCTGAATCCAGGTTGCTGGTGGCCTCGTCCAGGATCAGCAGTCGAGGGCCATGGATCAGTGCGCGGGCAATGGCCAATCGCTGGCGCTGGCCACCGGAAAGCCTTCCGCCGCGCTCGCCAAGTGGAGTTTGCAAACCCTCGGGAAGCTGACTGACGAAATCCCAGGCGTCAGCCAGCTTCAGGGCGTTTCGAGCGTGCTCTTCATTCAGGCCAGGTTCGCCCAGGGTGAGGTTTTGCAAAACCGAGTCATTGATCAGCAGCGATTCCTGCGGCACGTAGCCGATCATGCGCCGCCATTGGAGATGATCGATATCATTGAGCGCCTGACCGTCGACCCGGATGCTCCCGTCGTCGGTATGGAGCAGACCGGCGACCAGATCGATCAGGGTTGTCTTGCCCGAGCCTGAAGGGCCGCTGAGCACTGTCAACTGGCCAACCCGGATTTCCATCGAAAGCGAATCGATCACAGGCTGGTCGTCATACCTGAACGAAACCCGGTCAAAGACAATGGACTTGTTCAGGGAAGCCGGCAGATGACCACGGGCCGGTTCGCGTTCGGTCTCGGCCTCTTCGATGGTCATGCGCAAGGACCAGTAAGCGCTTTCGCTGATGGCCAGGTGTTGCAGTGATCGCTGGGCCTTGGCCAGGTGATTGACAGATCGGGCGATGAGAAAAATCATCACCATGACCGTGGCCATGGGCAGTTCCATGCGAATCAGAAAGAAGAAAAACCCAATGCCGACCAGGATGGCCAGCAAGGGCTCTTGCAGCGCGGTCAGGCCGGCCTTGGCCATGACCTGATTCTTCAGCGCTTTCTTCAGCATCTTCGTCTGGCCGGACATCAGCGTGTCGATATGCTCCTCCCGCGCCATGGCCTTGAGCGGTTTGACCGCGCCCAGCTGATCGGTCATGACCGAAAGCAGGGATTTCAGCAGACCGGTCTGGTCGCGGCCGGCCCGACCGGCGATGCGAACCAGGAAATGCAACAAAGCGAGCAAAACGCCGCCGAATGCGAGCGCGATCAGGCTGGCCTGCCAAGAAATCATCAGCGCCAGGCCGGCGTAGATGATGGCGCTGATGGCCTGGGTGGCCATCACCGCGCCGTGAAAAAACCCTTCCGAGGCCCGGTGAGCTTCAGTGGCAACCGCATTGGAAAGCTTGCCAACCGGTTGAGCCAGATAATAGCGCCAGCGACTTCTCATCACCGCCCGAATGAGTTGCAGGCGAAGATCGGTCGCGACATGGGCCACCGTGTAGCCCACCTGACGATTGGCCAGCAGGACAATAGCAGCCTTCAAAGCGATCATGACAATGCCGAGGGTCAGCAGCGATATCACGGTCGGCTCCAGTCCCAGCCAGTTGACGACATCCAATGCCACCCGCTCGGGCATGGAGGGGTCTTCCGCGGTACCGGTCGCCAGGTTGAGCATCGACAACAGCAGTGACAAGCCGAGCCCGTCGAGAACGCCAGCGATGATCAGCGCGAACAGGGCCAGAGCGGTGCGCAAGGGATAGGCACGGACAAAGGCGAGAAGCATGGCGGCGCCGCCGTGGGACTTGTTCATCGCAAGCCTCCCTGGCGCCACATCCGCCAGGCCAGGCCCCAGGCGGCCAGACGGGGATGGCGGCGCATGCGCTGGGTTGGCTCGATACGAATGCCGCTGTGCCGTTCGACCTTCCAGACGATATAGTCAATGCCATTGCTGAATGTTCCGGCCGCCTTGAACAGCCGTGCGAGGTTGAACAGCTTGCCGCTGGCCCGCCTCAGTTGCCAGACCAGACCATTGAGCAGGCGGGCAGGGCGGGTTGTCAATCCTCGATAATAATCGGGGTCAACGGCTTCCAGCATGGGCTGCTCGGTAGCCAGTAGGGCGGTCAGGCGACGCCAGTAATCAGGATCATGCGCAATCAGCATGCGGGCATTATCAGGGGGTTCGGGGCGCAGTTCACAGCGATAGGTGGTGGTCAATGCCGTGATCCAGAAATCGTGGGCTGTCAGCGGGTGAGAAACCCGGGGGGCAATTCGCGTGGCGAAGCTTCGGGCACCGCAGGCCTGAATTGCCGCCAGGACGGCCAATGCCTCCTTGTCGCCAAGAACCAGCTTTGTCGGCTGGCAAAAACGCGCCCAGAAATAGTGATCAACCCGACTCTTCATCCTGCGCCGAAACTGCTTCAGCGAGACCACGGCATATTTGCAACGAACGACGCCGTCCGGACCTTGTGCCTCCATGTAGAATACGTTGGGCGGTAGCAGCCAGTTGAGCATGGCCAGGCCACCGGCACCGAATGCCGCGCGGTAGCCTGAAACCACCACGAGCAGATCAACCAGCCCTTCTGTCACGTCAGCTTTGCGGCGACAAGAGCCATAAAGAACGACCCCGGTCAAGGCCTGGCCAAAGCGTTCAACCAGTTTTTCGAGCAGGGGCGTCAGCCCCGCGGGGGTGGGTGCGCTGCCGAGGCTGTCGTGCATGAAGTCAGTCAGTTGATTCATGGATGCAGAAATCGGAACGCGGGGCCGGCACGGATGACCAGTTCTTCATTAGGGTCCAGGTTCAACTCCTGCCCATCCAGGCAGAGTTGCGCCAGACCGCGGATCCGGACTTCATCGGTGCAGCCACTCAAATAACCTTGCTCGGGTGACATGGCGGCGTGATAGCGGCCCCGAAGCATTCGATAAAGCCGACGTCGGAAGCCGGTTGCACCACGAGTAACCGCAGTCATGCGGATCGCTCCGGTGTCGCAGTCTGCGTAAGGATCCAGAAACTTGTTGCGATGATGAAGCGAGGTGAGCAGTAGAATGCGTATCTGCCCACTGATGGCGCCAAGCGGGCCGGCATCAACCGTCAGTTGCGGCGCCTGGAATGAATGACGCCCGACCAGAGCCAGCGCGCCGAGTTGAAGCACGCGCCAGGCTGACGACAAATGACCTTGTCGGAGGAGGCCGGTGCCACCCGCGCGATAGGTGTGACAATCCCGAATGACATGGTCGACCAGCGCCCCGGCAACAAAAAAGCCGTGGCTGGCAGGCTGGTCGCCCTGGCTGACGCTCATGCTGTTTCGGATCGTGGTCTTGAAACGTTCCGGCTTTTCCAGAGCATGCCTGAGGGTATCAATCAATTGGTCTTGAGAGCCCAGGTCCCGCGCGGTGTAGTTGGTGCGGCCACCGGCCAGCATCAGGATTTCGGGAAGCGCTCTGGTCGAATCATGGTCGGCCAGCGCCGTGACAGCCGCCTGCAGCGTTCCGTCTCCGCCGATGATCACGATCAGGCTGGAATGCTGGTGCAGCGCTGATTCAATCGCCGGGCGAATCTCGCCGGGACCGGAAACACGAACAAGCGGGATGTTGTACTTCCGGGCCAGGGTTGCCACGCGCTCCAGGCGACCACGCAAACTCATGCGAAAGCTGCCCGGATTGACCAGTATCGATACGGATCTGGACATTGAAGAATTTCTTGTAGGTTGGTCTGCGGCCACGGGCACGGGGGATGGACGGGATCAAGCCGGGCATTCTACCCGGACTGGATGCCGCTCAGGCCTTTTGCCGCCAATTGGAGATGGCCGACTCGCTTGCCGGAGTGCGGCTGGCACTGCGGAACAAGGTCCAGACAACTGCGAAATAGTTGCTGTAATTGGCCCGGCGGTAGGGCGAATCGTCACCAAAGAGTTCGACCAGCCGCCGATGAGCCCGGCCCAGATTGTGGTAGGGCAGGCCGGGGAAAAGATGGTGGAGCGCGTGGTAACGCAGGCCGACGGGGAACAGCCAGATGGTCAGCCAGGTCTGGCCGGTCAGGTTGACCGAGTCCTGTAGCTGGGCGATATGGCTCATGGTTTCGCCCCGATTTGAATAGGAATGCGCCGCCAGGTTGCGCACCCAGTTCAGGCCCAGCGTCCAGGCGTGCAACACCCAGGCCATCAGCCAGTGAACAGGTTCAACCGGACCGAACAGGGTCATGGCAAGCCAGAAAACGACCCATCCGAGGCAAAATACCTCGACCGTCTTCAAATGACTAAGTTCGCGCTTCGGAAACAGCCTGCGGTAGTAGGGATTGGACACGTAAGCCGAGCCACGCCTCAGCAGCCACTGACGCAGTTTCGGGTTAAGCCACGATACGGGAGCGGCGAGCCCGAACCGAACCAGCGCCATCAGGGACAGGACAGGAATCCGTAGGAGGTACTTCAGCGTTTCCGTCAAGGGTGCTGAAGCAAGTGGCAGGTATTCGCCGTCGCGGGCGGTGCCGAAATGAGCGCGGCTGTGGTGTTCAACGTGGTTGCGATAGAGGATCCAGGGCATCAGCAGTGGAACACCTACCAGGGTGTTCCACACGCGCTTGAACCAGACCATTTCACGGCGACCCATATGGATGATTTCATGCATGAACGTGCCGGCGCGGTAAAAGGCGATGCCGGCGACAAGCAATCCTGCGATTTGCCAGGCTGAAAACGCAGGCGCGAGGAAAAATGTTGCCGTGGCCAACCAGGCGACCAGTGCGCTCAACAGCAGGTCAGCCCAGTAAAGGTCTGGCCGACGGACGAACAAGTCCTGGACAACCTGATGGGCCTGGCCGACCCACTCACGTTCAGTCATGGTTTGCGATGGAGCGCTCATTCAATGAATAATGATTTGTTAAACAAAGAAATTATAAGGCTTTTCGATTCGGTGATTTGCGCTGCAGCCGGCATTGCCAAACAGAGGGGGAAGCGAACCCGAGCCATGGCCGTCTTCACAGTAGGCTCAAAATGCAGTAGGGTTAGCCTTTTAGGGAGCCCAGCCTTCAAGAGAGGGAAATACAGTACATGACCAGGATTCTGATTGTTGAAGACCATGACCTGGTCCGAACCGGCTTGCGCAATATACTTACCAGCGCAGGCGATCTGGAAGTGGTGGGAGAGGCCGCCAGCGGTGAAGAAGCCATGCGGCTGTCGCGGGATCTTGCGCCGGATATCATCCTTATGGATGTCGAGTTGCCCGGCCTTTCCGGCCTGGAAACCACGGAGCGCATTCTCAGGGTCCAGCCGCAGATCCGGGTCGTGGTCCTGACTGCCCACAGCGAACCCCCGCTACCCGCGCGCCTGCTTGATATTGGCGCATCCGGTTACCTGACCAAGGCTTGTGATGCCAAGGAACTGATCAACGCCGTCCGGGCCGTCGCTCGCGGAGAGCGCTATATCGGCGCCGAAATTGCCCAGCAACTGGCCCTGTCACTGCTGCCGGGAACCCCGCAATCTCCATTCCAGGACTTGACCGCGCGCGAGCTCGAAGTCGCCCTGATGCTGACCCAGGGCATGAAAATGCCGGTGATCGCCGGTGTCATCAATGTCAGCCCCAAGACGGTTGCCACCCACAAGTACAAAGTCTATGAAAAAGTCGGCGTCACCAGCGAAGTGGAACTGCTCAGGTTGGCGCTGCGCTATGGCCTGGTGAAACCCGAGCCCCAATAAGCCCCAATAACTTCTCGAAGAATTTGACAGTCGCGAAAATGCAGTCTATTATGCGCGGCTGGATCTGGGGCCATAGCTCAGCTGGGAGAGCGCTACAATGGCATTGTAGAGGTCGGCGGTTCGATCCCGCCTGGCTCCACCAAAGATTTCGACCTAGGCACGAAGAAACGCTTT
>JBGTLI010000232.1:0-3992 GCA_041744195.1 Wenzhouxiangella sp.
CGTGATGACGCGAGCCACGGTCTCGGTTGGCGAGGACATCGGTTTTCTGCCCGGGACCGAGGAAGAGAAGATGACCCCATGGATGGGCGCGCTCACCGACAATCTGGAAGTTCTGACCGAGTCCGACGAGCATGGCGGCGAATGGGGACGGGCGGCGACGAATGATCTGCTGTCTTCGCGCATCAAGATTCGCTCGCTCAACTTCATGCGCGGCCGAACCTTCCTCAGCCGCTACCTGATCATCGACGAAGCCCAGAATATCACCCCGAAGCAGATGAAAACGCTTGTTACCCGTGCCGGGCCCGGCACCAAGATCGTTTGCCTGGGCAATGTCGAGCAGATCGACACCCCTTACCTGACCGAAACCACCTCCGGGCTGACTTTTGCCGTCGATCGCTTCAAGAACTGGCAGCATGCGGCGCATGCCACATTGCGACGGGGCGAGCGCTCGCGACTGGCCGATTTTGCTTCCGAAGCACTCTAGCCCTTAAAAAAAAGCCCGACACCAGGTCGGGCTTTTTTCATTCAATAACGCCAACAAACCGGCGTCAGTGCTGACGCCTGAATGTCATTGCCAATTTCCGGAGCGATTCTGATCGACCGCTTCAAACCGATCCTGGAAGATGATGTCGTCTTCGTCGATTCCAGTGCCTTCCAGTGAGACCGTATTCGGGCTGGTCGGCAAGTTGGAGGGCACATCGACCTGTGCTGCTCGCAAGCCGGGTGCGGCCGGGGTCATGTCAACATCGAACGTGCAGGTTTCAGCCGGCTCCAGCGTGATATCGGAACAGGTGTCGCTGGTCAGGGCGAAGTCAGCCGCATTGGCGCCATTGATCGTCAAGCTGCCGAGATCCAGGTTTTCCGTCCCGGTATTCTCGATGGTTACGGTCACGGCCGCTGCGGTGGTACCCACTTCAACATCGCCGAAATTAATGCTCGCCGGCGTGATGCTGATGCCATCGTCGGGGGCGATGCCGAGCCCTTCCAGGGCCACCAGGTCAGGGCTGGTCGGTGCGTTCGAGGACACATCAACCTGCGCACTCCGCGCGCCAGCCTGTGAGGGGGTCATTTCGACATCGAAGGTACAGCTTTCAGTCGGCGCCAATTCAACGCCGGAACAGGTATCGTTGGTCAGTGCGAAGTCGGCCTCATCCGTGCCACTGATTGATAGTGGGTCAAGCCCCACTGGTTCAGTGCCTGGATTATCAATGGTTACCGTGACCAACTCGCTGGTTGCTCCAACCGCCAGTTCACCGAAGTCGATACTGGATGGAGAAATGCTGACAACGGGCCCCTCAAGCTCTCCCTCGATAGTGATATCCAGCGTCCAGCTTTCAAACACGCCAAAATCCTCGAAGGCGGCATCACCGACGCACAGTACCCAATCACCGCTGGCATCACCGCCAGCAAGATCGGCAAAACCGGATGGCGGTTCTGCGATGGAATCGGGATTCGGAAAGTAGTCGCATAGCCCGTCATCGGCGCACACGACCTCGCCATTGGCAAGGCCAGCCCCCATCTCCTCGGCATCGTTCAGGGCCGTGTCGAAAAAGCTGACGGGAAACGCCGAACTGATGGTGGTCCCGATGCCGCAGCACCCACCGCCATCATCACCGAACTCCTCCATCCCTGGCCGACTCAGCACGCCGAGTATCGATCCATCAGGCGTTTGCAGCTTGATGACCAGATCGCCGATCCAGGTGTGATCAATGGCAACCTCGAGTTCGACATCGGCAATGATCGACTCGGCCGGTATCGAGGAGGCGTCAATGATGTCACACACCATCGAAGCAAGGGAGCCGTTGTACTCACCGTCGGGAATTGACGCGCTCGGCGTCGAAGTGAAGTTGAATGTTTCTCCCTGCGCAACTGCGTTTGCCGGAAAAACAAGGTAACCACTGACGAGCATAGCCATGCCCGATAAAAGCACGTTCAATCGCATGATAACTCCCTAACGCCAATTAGAAGGTTGAGGCGAGAGTATAAGCACGTTTTGACAGCGACGTCAAACCCCAATTAAACCCCAATAAATAATAAATTCCCTGCACAGGTGCAGCCACCGGGGAAACGATCAGGGGCGGGACGAATTGAATCGGTAGCGGAGATCACCACAGACCTCGCCATTCGGATTGAACCTGCGCTCGCTGACCCGACTTTCACGCCCCAGACTGACAATCGTGGTGCAGCGGGTGCCATAGGAAGGAGAAACGATAAACGGTGGCGACAGAGCTCGTTCCCGGTCGAGGCCAACACCGGTGTCGGGGAGCTCGTTGTCAGGGGCCGGCCGCCGGTCGTCCATCAGGGCAAACAGTCGTTCCTGTTCTGGTTTGCCTGGCTGGTCTGGTTGAACGATCAGTTCCCGCATCGCCTTTGAAAGCAGCCTGCTCTTGGGCCACGGTTCATCCAGGGCGCCATTGGAAAGCGCATGAACGCCGGCTGCAACCGCTGTCGCTGACGTAGCGCTCGAACAGTACCAGAGCTGGCTGTGATCACCGGCCAGAAGATTGAACGGACCATAGTCATCACGTCGCTGGTAGACGGCACTGACGTAATCCCCGGGCAAGGTCCGCGCCTGCAAGTATGCCAGGGGCAATTCCCCCCGGGAGCGACTGCCTGGTCTGGCGCGGGGGTCGCGATAGTTCGTCACCGCGGACCAACGGCCATCGCGTGTCACAGCCAGCCAGGTGCCACCGGCCACCTCGTCGCGCCCGGCCAGGAGCCCGCTTGGCCAACTCCACCAGGCCAAGGGCCTGGCGGGGCGATCATGAGACTCGTCGCGATTGGCGGCCAACAACAGATGGCGCGGTTGTCCAGGGGTGAAATTGAAGACGATCAGGCACATCTGGGACAAGTCCGTGGTTGATGAAGGACCGCTGTCGCGGAAGGAACAAAGACAAGCTCACCACAGAGGCTAAAAGACGTTTTTCCTATAAATCAATTAGTTCCTACTGCTTTTCCTCTGTGTCCTCTGTGTCTCCGTGGTAAATCTGGTGTTTTTTGGACTATAGTACAGACCTTATTCCATTAGGTTTTTATGGATGAATCATTCCAGCAACTGGCTCGCCGCCAGCCTCATCGCACTGGGGCTTGTCATTGCCAGCCTGGTGATGGCCGGGGCCGTGCGGGATTTCCGCATCAGCGACCGCTATGTCGAAGTGAAGGGGCTGGCCGAGCGCGAAGTGGCGGCAGACCTCGCCATCTGGCCGGTGAACTACCAGTTGGCCGCCAATTCCCTGGAAGAGCTGCGTCAGTTGATGGACCAGGCCGACGAGGCCGTGATCGCCTTTTTGAAGCTGAGGGGCTTTTCCGATCAGGAGATCACCCGCAACCCGCCCCGGATCAATGACCAGTGGATTCACGCCTACGGCGAACAGCGCCCGGCCAACCGTTACAGCGCCGAGCGCGGCCTGACGCTGAAAACAAACCAGGTCGAAGCCACCCTGCTGGCCCTGCAGGATTCGTCCGAACTGGTTGGCGAAGGCGTGATCCTGGCGCCTAACTGGGGCCAGGCCGCCCAGTTTCTGTTCACTGGCCTCAATGACATCAAACCCGACATGATCGCCGAAGCCACCGCCGATGCCCGCCGAGCCGCCAACCAGTTCGCAGCCGACTCCGAAGCCCGCATCGGCCCCATCCGCTCCGCCCGCCAGGGATTCTTCTCCATCGCCGAACGCGACCCATCGACACCGGAGGTCAAGGTAGTGCGGGTTGTTACGACGGTGGAATATGTATTGAAATGACGGGTTAATGGTGAAAGGCAGTTGGCTGGTTTAGAGCGGTTGGCTGGTTGGCTGGTTGGCTGGTTGGCTGGTTGGCTGGTTGGCTGGTTGGCTGGTTGGCTGGTTGGCTGGGTTTGGACTGACCCCGCTTAAGTAGACACGGGATTTCATGCTTCTATTCCAAAGGAAACTGGGGTTTTCATCCCCAGCGTCCCGTGCGTACGGATTGTATTGTAGAACTGTAACGAGTAGTACTTGACCTCGGCGATCATC
>JBGTLI010000233.1:0-6561 GCA_041744195.1 Wenzhouxiangella sp.
CGACATATTCTTGCAGTCGAGACGCTCTGGTGAGGTTCGGGGGATGAGGAGGACCTGCCTCTACAAAGTCTCAATCGGCAGCATGATATTGGATTTAAGTCGGCAAGAGCCGGGAGAGTGCCATGGATACTGACGATTATAGCCAGGCAATCGATTATGAGAAGCTGCTGCTTCTGGCGCGCAAGTACGGGCCCGAAACGCTGTCAGATGCGCACCATCCGTCTGATTGGCGCACGGCAGACACAGCCGGGCAAGTCGTCTGTCCCTGCTTGCAGGGGGATGCCTGCGTCTGCGAGGCCCTGGCCGAAGAATTTGATCGCCTGACCGAAATTTTTCGGCGGAAAGCTCAAGCGCAAAAGCCTGAAAGTTGTCCGGACTCCGAGAGACGTTGGGAGAACGAAGGTGGTCGTGTGATCGCCATTGCCCACCGCTCCGGATTGTTGCGACTTCAGTGAACCCGAAGCGGCTGATCATCAAAGATTCAGCGGACAGGCCGCTGAACGAGCACCCCCGCCGTTTCCCCGTTCCGCACAACTTTCGCAGCCCGACCGTAAGCGTCTTCAGTCACCCGATGATCGGGCAAAGCTGGACGGCTTCTATGAATGCATCCTCTGCTTCTGCTGCACTTCGGGCTGCCCCAACTACTGTTCAAGCGCAAGTCTTGAGATTATCCGGGTGGCTTTTCCACACCGATGCGCGCCCGCTTCAGCAGTACCGAGTTGCCGATGACTGACAGTGAGCTACTGGTCATGGCAATGACACCGATCATCGGGTGCAGCAGGCCGATGGCCGCGATGGGGATGGCCGCAACGTTGTAGCCGAAGGCCCAGTAGAGATTCTGGACAATCTTGGAGAACGTCGCTTTTGACAGTCGAATGGCCTCGACCACCTTGGTCAGTTCACCGGAGACCAGTGTGACATCGGCGGCTTCGATGGCGACGTCGGCGCCGGCCCCGATGGCAATGCCGACATTGGCCTGCTTGAGTGCCGGGGCATCGTTGATGCCGTCGCCGACCATGGCCACGTGTGGCCCGTAACGCGCCTGCAGCTTGCGAATCTCGTCGACCTTGCCTTCGGGCAGTACACCGGCCAGGACTTCGTCGATACCGACCTCGTCCGCAACGGCCCTTGCAGCGCGTTCGTTGTCACCTGTGACCATGGCAACGATCAGACCCATCTCGTGCATGGCCTTGATCGCATTTTTCGAATCGGACTTGATGGTATCGGCGACGGCCACGATGCCGATGGCTTGGCCGTCCCTGGCCACCAGAACGGCGGTGCGACCCTTTTCTTCCAGCCGGATGAGCGCCTCATCCAGCGCATCAAGACCCCGGATGCCGGATTCGGCCAGCAGGCGTCGATTGCCGATCAGAATTTCCCGGCCTTCAACCTTGCCTTGTACACCGCGGGCAGTGACCGACTTGAAGGACTCGACATTGCCGAATTTAACGTCCCGATTCCTCGCTCCCTGGACAATGGCCTGGGCCAACGGATGTTCGGAAGCGTTTTCCACCGCGGCGGCCAGTGCCAGGACTTCGTTTTCATCAATTTCCTCGCCAGCCACCACATCAGTCAGTTCGGGCTCGCCTTTGGTGATGGTGCCGGTCTTGTCCAGAACCACCATCTTGATGTCCTTGAGGGTCTGGATGGCCTCACCGGACCGAATCAGCACACCGCGTTCGGCGCCCAGACCTGAACCGACCATCAGCGCGGTTGGGGTGGCCAGGCCCAGGGCACAGGGACAGGCGATGACCAGCACAGCAATGGCGGCGAGCAGGGCTAGAATCCCCGGGCCGGCGGTCGGATCCACCCAGGGCAGGAAACCCGCGCCCCATTCAAGTATCGGGCGCAACGATTCGGGAAACAGCAGCCAGGCACCCAGGCTGGCCAGGGCAATCACGATTACCACCGGGACGAAGCGGGCCGTGACGCGGTCGGCGAACTCCTGGATCGGCACTTTCGAACTTTGCGCTTCCTCGACCAGCTTGATGACCTGCGATAGAAACGTATCGGCGCCGACGCGTGTGGCCTTGACCTTGAGCCGGCCTTCCTTGTTGATGGTTGCCCCGAGCACGCTGGCGCCCGGCGCCTTTTCAACCGGAATGGACTCGCCAGTGGCGATGGATTCATCGACATGGCTTTCGCCCTCGATCACCTCACCATCGGTGGGAATCTTGTCGCCGGGACGAACGATCATTACATCACCCAACGAAAGATCCTTGACCGGCACTTCAACTTCCTCGCCGTTGCGTTCCACCCGTGCGGTCTTGGCGCCCAGCTTCAACAGTTTCTTGATTGCCTGGCTGGCCCGGCCCTTGGCCTTGTTTTCAAGGTAACGGCCGAGCAGGTGGAAAGTCATGATGGTGGCCGCCATTTCGATAAACGAGGTCATCGGATAGATAAATCCGACCAGTCCGATCAGGTAGGGTGGCAGTGAGCCCATTGAGATCAGCACGTCCATATTGGCGGTGCGGTTGGTCAGTGAGCGCCAGGCCGAGACATGCGTGGCCCAACCACCATAGAGAAAGACCACCGGGAAGGCGAGCAGGGCAACAATGGCCAGGTAGCCCGGAACGGGTACCCAGAACATGTGCGCAATCATCAGGATCATGATCAGCGTGGCCGGAATGGCTGCGATCACGAAACGTCGCCAGGCACGAGTCAGATAGGCTTCACCGCCGCCATCGCCTTCATCGGCATCGTCTACCGTGCGGATCGCTGTCACTTCGTATCCGCCCCGCTCCACTGCCGCCTTGAGCTGTTCGGGGGAGGGCAAATCACCGCGGCGCTTTACCGTGACCTGGTGATTGGAAATGTTGGTGCGGATATCTTCCACACCGTCCAGTCGTTCAATTGAATCCCTGACCAGACCTGCACAATGGTCCGAACCCATGCCCGGCACGGTCAGGCGGACCGCCGCTGCCGTATCGGCGCCCGAAACGGAACTGACCTCGTAGCCGGCTTTCTCCACCGCCCGGCGAATTTCTTCGGGACCGACCGAGTCCGGATCAAATGCCACTTTGGCCTTGTGACTGGAGATGCTGGTGCTGATCGACTCGATGCCGGCCAGCCGCTCGATCGACTCGCGTACGATACCGGCACAGTGGTCCGAGCCCATGCCCGGCACGACAAGCGTGACAGAACGATGGGCCGAAGAGCCTTTGGCTGATTGATTCATTTCGGCTTCCTTGAGTTTGATGACGATGATGCGGGCTGCGCAGCGACAACCGCCTCGACAATGGGGCAGTCACGAACCGAGCCGTGACCGGAGCAGGTGGTGACCAGCCCGGACAGTACGTTTCGAGCTTGCTGCATTTCGGCCAGCCGGCGATTCATATCATCGAGTCGGGCCGCGGCCAGGGCGCGGACCTCTGCGCGATCGCCGTTGCTGTCGACCAGAGCCAGCAGGTACCGGATCTCCTCCAGGGAAAATCCTAGTGACTTGGCGCCACGAATGAACTTCAGGCGCTCCAGGTCCTTCCCGGAGTAGAGCCGATAACCGGCATCGCTGCGTTGCGGTTCCGGCATGAGGGCGCTGCGCTCGTAGTAGCGCACGGTATCGAGGTTTACGCCGGCGGCCCGGGCCAGCCGGCCTATGGTGAGTGAGTGGCTCATATCAGCACTCTACACCCAGGACCCTAGTCCAGAGTCAAGGGGCAATGTTCAAGGGTCAATTGCCGGGTAATGATTGAAGACCTGGGTATCACCTGAAATATCGAACAGCAGCACGTCGTAGGCCTGGCGGCGGTTGCCGTGCTCCATGCCCGGCGAGCCGATCGGCATGCCCGGCACCGTCAGGCCATGGGCAACAGGTCGTTCGCTGAGCAGCCGCTTGACGTCGTCCGCCGGAACATGGCCTTCAATGACATAGCCGTCGACCAGCGCGGTATGGCAAGACGACAGCTCCGGGCGCAACCCGGCCCGTTCCAGCCGGGCCATGAAATCGGGTTCCTCGATCATCTCGGCGGTGAAGCCATGCTCCTTCATGTGATCCACCCACAGGCTGCAACAGCCGCATTGCGGATTCTGATAGACCACCAGATGCATGGGCTGACTCGATTGTGGCGGCGCCTCGACGGGTGTATCCGTGTTCGATTCGCAGGCGCTCAGCAGCAAGGCCAGCGCAAGGGCAAGAATTGTTTTGAGCTTAGTGGTCATGGTCGTCTCCGTTGTGCTGGTGGTCAGCATTGTCATCATCATCGTTGTGATCGTGATGGTCATGTGAGTGATGGCTGTCATCATGCTCATGGTTATTGTGACCATGACCATCATTGCCATGTTCATGTTCATGGTCGTGGCCGTGATCGTGGACATGCTCCACGCCGGCTTCCCGGGCCGCCGCCAGCAGATTGTCGAAATCAGGGTCGGCAAAGTCCGGGAAACGGGTGATCAGGGCGACTATCGGCCACAGTTCTGCATCGGAATGGGTAGGCCCCCAGGCGGGCATGCCGGTCATGCGGATGCCGTGTTTGGTTACCCAGAATAACTCGGCCGGGCTGCGGTTGGCGCCAGCCCAGGCCAGGTCGGTGGCCTGCGGATTGAGTCCGCGAGCCAGTGCGGTCGGTGACCCGCCCGGCGGGGTGTGGCAGGCCGCACACATGTCCTGGAAGCCGACCACGGCCTCGTAGAGTGCATCCTGATCGTTGAGGTCCGGCATTTGAACGGTGACTTCCCGCGCGCCTCGACTCACGGCTGCTTCGCGGCTGCCCTGAAGTAATCGGGCTGCCAGCGTGCCGTGATCTCCGGTGGCTGAAACGTTCATGCTTCCGGTTGCCGCATGATAGGCGCAGAAACCGCCGACCAGCAGGGCGGCCAGGCCGATCAGAATGAGTATGGTCTTGAGGAGTTTCATTGGTCGCCTCCATTCGGGCTTGATTGGATTGAGTCGAAGGACGGTTGATTGTTTGATTCAGCCACATGCGCTGTGTCCTTGCCGCTGGAACGCGGCAGGCCGCGCCGGTGCCACAGGTAGTACAGCGCCGGCATCACCAGCAGCGCCACGATCCAGACGGTGAAGACCCCGCCGACCATCGGGGCGGCGATCCGCTGCATGACCTCAGCACCCGTGCCGGTGGAAAACATGACCGGCAGCAGGCCAAGAAAGACGGTGGTCTCCGTCATGGTGATGGGCCGGACTCGCTGCATGGCACCCTCGACGATCGAGTCGCGCAGGTCGGCGCGGGTAAACGGGCGTCCGTCGAGCTCTTCGACGAAGCGCTGGTAGGCACTGTTGAGGTAAACCAGCATGATGACGCCGGTTTCAGCCGCCAGGCCACCCAGGGCAATGAAACCAACCGCGACCCCGACCGAAAGCTGGTAGTCCAGCAACCACATCAGCCAGAAGCCGCCGGCCAGCGAAAGCGGAATGGTCACCAGGACCAGGCCCACTTCGAACAGGCTGCGGAAGATCATCAGCAACAGGATGACGATGACGGCGAAAACCAGCGGAATCAGTACCGTCAGGCGTTCGCGGGCCCGCTCCAGATATTCGTACTGGCCCGCAAATCCGATCGCATAACCGCCCGGGAGTTCGATCGATTCGTTGATCAACTGGCGCGCTTCGTTGACCCAGCCGACCAGGTCGCGGCCCTCGATGCCGACGAAAACGAAACTGGCCGGCCGGGTGTTCTCTGTTCGGATCATGGCCGGCCCGGCCGTGATCCGGATTTCGGCCAACTCTCCGAGCGTGACGTGAGTGCCTGCTGGCGTGACCACCGGTAGCCGCTCGAGCTTTTCCGGCGTGTCACGCCAGTCGGCCAGATATCGCAGGTTGACCGGAAAACGTTCCAGTCCTTCGACCGTCTCGGTGACATTCATGCCGCCAATGCCGAATCGCACGATGTCGTGAACATCGGCGATGTTCATGCCATGACGCGCTGCGACCCGGCGGTTCGGAATGATCTCGATATAGCGACCGGAGGCGGGACGGTCAGCGAAAGCGCTGCTGGTACCGGGCAGGTCGGCAACCAGGGTTTCGATCTGCTCGGCGATGTCCTGGATCACGGCCAGGTCCGGGCCGGTGATCTCGATACCGACATCGGTTCGAATACCGGTCTGGAGCATGTCGATGCGGGTCTGGATCGGGAAGACCCAGGCGTTGGTCAGGCCGGGAAAGCGAATCATGTCATCGAGCTCCCGAATGATATTGGCGGTGTTGATCCCCGGCCGCCATTCCGAGCGTGGTTTCAATGTGATGAACGTTTCGAACATGGTCAGCGGCGCCGGGTCGGTGGCCGTTTCGGCCCGACCGGCCTTGCCCATCACGCGCGCCACCTCGGGATGCCGGGCGATGATGGCGTCGGTCTGTTGCAGCAGCTCACGCGCCTTGTCCGGCGACAGGCCCGGCAAGGTGGTTGGCATGTACATCAAATCGCCTTCGTCCAGCTCGGGCATGAACTCGGTGCCGAGTTGGGTGATCGGGTACAGCATGGATACCATCAACAGGGCAGCCAGACCGGTCACGATCCATGGGTGCTGTCCGACGCTCTTGATCAACGGTCGGTAGGCGGTGACCAGGGCGCGAGATGCCGGGCCGCCATCCCGCCTTGTCTTGCCCTGTCG
>JBGTLI010000234.1:0-5938 GCA_041744195.1 Wenzhouxiangella sp.
GTTGATCCATAAAGACTTTGACCTGTTGCTGAGTGGCCGCCATTCAAAATCCCTTCCCGGGAATGAGCAAGCGGCAAGCTTAGTGGCAACCGGACAAAATAGTTGTCGTCAACCGGCCAAAGTAATTGTCGTCGAATAGTGGTGTTTTCGGCAAGGAGATCAAGTAGCTTTTTGGCATTTGGTTTGAGTCCGCTGGCCGCCATCTTCTTCGCGTCTTTCTGGGCCTATTTCGTATAGATCAGGCGCCACCTCACCAATCGAGGTCCTCGGAGCACTCGTCGATGGCTGTATTCATGCATTCGCGAATCGACGCACGCATGCCGACAGCAGAAAAAGTGTTTCCTGAATGGCAGCCCAATCCTCCTCAGATACCAGGACCGCCTTGTTGCGCTTGCCCGTGATCAACATAGGCTGATGAGTTTCCGCGGTTTCATCAATCAGACGAAATCTTGACGGCAATTCGGGGCAGGCACAATCTTGACAATTCCATCTTCTCAGAGAAGTAGCCGGGATGCACTTTCTTCAAGCTGTCAAGGTTCACCAAAATTGTCGGTTCAAGGGGGAATTCAGTGCAAATTAGGAGCCTGATTTTTTATGATGGACACAACGGCCATGGGTAAGCGCCTACGAACGAATTCCGTATCAATTCAAAGCAAAGAAGCTCCTGCCCGCCTGAGCATTACTGGGCCGGCTGTCGACGATGAGACGGGAAACTGACCCGTTCCTCCAGCACCACCCGATGCAGCGTGCCATTGCCACTTTCAAAGGCCGTCACGTTTGCCAGCGTTGTTTCTGCAATATTGGTGAGCGCTTCGCGGGTAAAGAAGCCCTGATGGCCCGTGATCAAGACGTTGGGAAAGGTCAACAACCGGGCAAAGACATCGTCCTGAATTACCTGATCCGACAGGTCTTCGAAAAACAGATCCGCTTCTTCCTCGTAAACATCCAGTCCAAGGTGACCGATTTTCTCCGACTTGAGCCCGGCGATTACCGCCCTGGTATTGATGATCGCCCCGCGGCTGGTATTGACAATCATCACGCCCTTTTTCATTCGCCCAATCGCGGCATCGTCGACCATGTGATGGGTCTCGGGGGTGAGTGGACAATGAAGACTGATGATATGGGAGCGCTCGAAGAGCTGGTCACGATCTACATATTCTACGCCCAGCTTGCGACACTCGTCGCTCGGACAGGGGTCGCAACCGAGTAACTCACAGCCAAAGCCAGTCATGAGTCTGGCAAAGACACTGCCTATCTGTCCGGTACCCACGATCCCTACCGTCTTGCAGTGCAGATCGAACCCGAGCAGTCCATTGAGAGCGAAATTGCGCTCCCGCACTCGGTTATAGGCCCGGTGTATCTGACGATTGAGCGCCAGAATAAGCGCCAGAGTGTGTTCTGCCACCGCATGTGGCGAATAAGCCGGCACCCGGGCTACCGTAATCCCGAGTGACTTTGCGGCCTGAAGATCGACGTTATTGAACCCGGCAGAGCGTAGCACCACAAGCTTCACGCCCCTCGCCGATAATGTTCGCAGGACCTGCTCATCGACCTGGTCGTTGACGAACGCACAGACCGCCTCGAATCCTTCGACCAATGGCGAGGTCTCCGGCGTAAGCCGACTCTCAAAATATCTGATCTCATGGGCAGTCGAGTTGTTGGCGGAGTCAAAAAATGTGCGGTCATAACCCTTGGTGCTAAACATCGCGATCTTCACTGAAATTTCCTCACATCCAGACAAACGTCAACGCTCCACCGAGCGCCACACATAACAAGCACACGCCCAGGGTGTGCCGCAACACCTCCCCTTCCCTCCCGGCGATTCCCACGGTGGCACAGCCGGCGATGACATTGTGGGGACAAATAATATTGCCGACCGCGGCGCCAAATCCTTGCGCGCCCACGAGGCGGAGCCCATCCATTTCGAGGCGCTCTGCCGTGGCAACCTGAAAATCCGTGAACAGGATGTTCGAAGCCGTCGCAGATCCGGTCACGAATGTTCCCAACACGCCGACCATGGGAGCCATCAGGGGCCACAGAGTTCCCGTCATGGCAGCAGCTTCGACCAACACATCGATCATGGCGCCGTGAACCATCAAGCGTGAGATGGCGAGCATGGCCACCAGCGCAATTGTCACCGGCACCAGCATTTTCACCACATCCTTCAAGGCTTGCCGAAATATCTGGCTCGATGCACCTTGAATCAACCCGCCCAATAGAGCCCCCAGAACCAGATAGGTTCCCGGATGGTAAAGCGGCCGAAAACTTCCCTGAAAAATACCGGCCATTGTCCACTGAAGCTCAATTGCCTCCAGCGTCTCCTTGACGGGTCCGATGAGCCGGGTTGCCAAGACCAGCGCAATGACCACAGCATAGGGTGAGGTTGCTCGCCACAGTGACATCCGCTCCCTTGGTGAATCAGCCCCGTCCCTTTGACGGTTTGCCTGTCCGCCTCCGAATCGCCGGGATATCTGCAGCAGTACCACAAAGATCATCCCTCCTATGATGGCTCCCCCCATCGTGGGAAGTTCAGGACCCACCCATCTCGAAATTGCCCACATCGGCACCAAGAACGCCAACGCTGCCAACACGAACCAACGACCGACGGGGACGAGCTCTACATGGTCAATCCGAGCCTGTCGTGTCACCAGGACCACGACGAACAAGAGCATCAGCGCACCAATCAGCGCCTGGTATTCGCCGATCACCCGCGCAATCTCAGGCCCCATATATTCGGTCACCGCGATTTGAGGTATCAATGGCGTCCCTACCGCCCCAAATGAGACGCCCACGGAGTGTCCGATGAGCACGATGGCCACCGCCTGCACCGGAGGAACACCGAAACCCACAAGGAATGGTGCGGCCAGGGCCACAGGCGTCCCGAAACCGGCAGCTCCCTCCATGAAAAGCGCGAAAAAACCAGGCGATCAGGATGGCTACCAGGCGAGGATCCTCGGAAACTGATCCAATACCGTCTCTCAACGCCTCGGTCGCGCCGGTTTTCATCTGAAGTTGATGCACAAAGAGCGCGCCAAAGATGATCCACAGAATTGTCGCCGCTGTGAATCCAGCCTCCGAAATAGCACCGCCAAAGCCCAATAGCATTTCATGGTCACGCCCAGCCAATGCTGAAAAGCCAAAATAGAAAAAGGCCAGCCCCGACGTCAGTAACAATCCGAGAACACCGGCGACGGAAGCCGGCTTTCTGAAAAAGATCATCGCCACCAGAATCACCGCAATCGGAGTTGCTGCAGCAATCGCTTCCAACCACCAGCTCAGTTCGACATTCAATTGAAGCCCCGATAGCGCCCCAGCACCTTGCCGTGTTCGCGTACCCTTTGGGCGGTGCGTACGCCTTCGGAGCGAATGTACTCCCCGCCGCCGGCTACCTTGTCCGCAGACTGATGCTCGGCCGAAGCGCTGCTCAAAGCGGTGCGCCGTTCTCCGTGCTCAGCGAGGTGAATGTCCATCTCGATGGCGACTGTGCTTCAACAGGCTCTCGGCTGGAATGGAGAAGGTTTCATGCAGTCGCTGGCTTCCTTCCCTTAATGCCTGTCCCTTTAACCGCGCACGTATTTCATTTTGCGGGCTTCAATCGCCCTGGCAGGGGCTCACGGGCGGCGGACTGGGTCGCCGTGATAAGTGACCCACAAACCCCCAGGGCGTGCCCAACGGGCTATCCCAGCCTCCCCAGCTTCGGTCACATCACCACGGTCATTAATCGCCTGAGCAAAGGTGTCACCACGCTCCTCTCCTCCTATACAGAGCATCGATTCCGGAACGAAGAACGAGGTGAAGATACCGCGGTCGTAGATAAACCCCCTGGTGCTAAAGCCTTTCCCGAAGTTCCCTACGATCTGGCCGAGATTATTGATGTCAGCAGGCCATGCCCGCACGTTCGGATCCGGGGAGACGATCAGCGAATACTCTCCGGCCCAGTAGCGAAACCCGTGCCAGAATTCTGCTCCGATTGTTCTGAATGCTCCAACAATTTCCCCGTGATCGTTGATTCCAGAAACGGATAGACCAGAGCTTCCCGGCATTTCAAGCGTTTGCACTTCTCCATTGGCAAACAAATACGAACCCCGTCTCTCATCGTCGGTCGGATCACTAATCGTCCCGATAATTTGGCCCCGGTTATTGATACCGTTGGGCCAGCCCGGAACCTCAAGCTTGGTGAACCTGCCGCGATCATAGAGAAAATGCACGAAGCGCGAATCAACCAGCGCAGTGCCCACAATCTGTCCACGGTTACTGATCGCATTGAGATCTGTCCAGCGCGCCCCCGGATACTGGATGAGGGTATAACGTCCACGAGCATAGATAAAACCGACGTCACTTTGAAAACTGTCACCCGGAAACCAGGCTTCGACCATCTTCCCAACAACATCGCCCCGATTGTTAATCCCTCTCGGGACCACAAACGTCATTCCACCTATCGCACCCGGGGGTGGCTCCGGAAACGAGTCCAAAAGCGTAAACTCGTAGGTAATTGATTTTGCGCTAATTCCACCCGATGCTGCCAGCAGCAGTGCAAGCACCAATGTGCAGAAATACATTCCACCGTAAAAGCGCTTCGTCGTACGGTTGCCATGCGGTCGTTCATGAAATAGAACTCGATGTACCAAGGTCAATATGCTCATTCTGGATTCCCTAGGTAACTTATAGGGCAGTGTACCGACGGCCGGAATGTCTCTCTGTACGTCGACCCACTCAGTGCTCTGGACTTAGTGCTCAGTGAGACCAGGACACTCAGGATCTGGCGATGGTTTGAGCTTTTCCTCGGCGAAGCATCAATTCCTGCGCCTGCCGCCATCGGCGAAGTCAAACGTGCTCGGCAACACCGAGGGCCGATTTTCATTGACACAAGACGGCATCTAGCATAGGCATATGGCATATGCCACCTTAGGAGCCGGGTTTATGAGCATTTCCCAACGACAAGTGCGCCTGTTTCGCAATGGACGCAACCAGGCGCTGCGTATTCCCCGCGAATTCGAGTTCGAGGGTGACGAGGCCATTGTCCACAAAGAAGGTGACCGATTGATTGTAGAGCCGGTGCGACGAGGCAGAATGCGGGCACCGCTCTCTTCACTCGACCCGATTGACGAGCCCTTCCCCAATGTAAACGAGGACCAGCTGCCGTTGGATAAAGATCTGCTATGACAGACAATCTGAAGTTTCTGCTGGACACCAACATGCTTTCCGACCTCGTTCGCAACCCTGGCGGACAAGTGGCCAGGCGAATCACGCAGGTCGGCGAGGATACCGTATGCACAAGCATTGTGGCGGCTGAGGAATTGCGCTACGGCGCGGAGAAATCAGGTTCTGATCAGCTCACCGCTCGGGTGGAACTACTGCTCTCAGCCATCGAGATCCTGGCGTTCGAAGCGCCCGCTGACCGTCACTACGCCAGGCTGCGACATCACCTGACCCGAAAAGGCACACCCATCGGCCCCAACGACCTGTTAATCGCTGCTCAGGCGCTCTCAGAAGAATTGACAATCGTCAGCGCTAATGCCCGAGAATTCAAGAAGGTATCTGGCCTAGCTCTGGAAGATTGGCTGCAATAAACAGCTCTCGTTCAGCGCCTTTATGAACCAGCTCAAGCTACCCAGTCGCTTTCTGAGCTCAGTCACCCGGTCCGGAACGCCGACGATGGTCAGGATGGCATGCTGCTGGGACTTCGGGCTGTCATCGTGCTTGAGCTGGCCGGGAAATGCCTTGAGCCATCGACGAGCGACCTCCTCGTCAGAAAACGCCTGCGCGGCAGTGGGATCAACGTGCAGAACCGCGTGGCAATGTTATGTGAAGTCCGGCGTTATGTGATGTGATTGCTCTCGGCGGGTATATTGACTGGGCTTTCCTGTGTGCGGACTGCACATAATTCGGGATTGTGATTAAGCCGCTTGAGCCATTCGATGATCCCGGGCCGCTTCCA
>JBGTLI010000235.1:0-2491 GCA_041744195.1 Wenzhouxiangella sp.
CTGTGCGCGCGCCTACGATGGGCTGGAGCCGCGCTATCGCGCAGCCATCGCCTCGCTGACCGAACGGCCGATCGCCTTGCAGGTTCCCGTCAGCGAAATCTATCCGACCGGCGAGGCGTATTTCTTTCAGGATCTGATCGCAGGCCTGCCATTCAGCCTGCTCTATGAGGAGTCCACCCATGCCGCGCTGCCGGCCATCATCGATGGACTCAGCCGGGCGGTCGAGCAACGCGATGAACGATTTTTTCGCGCGCTCGCCCTGGCCCAGGAACAGGGCGGCGGTGATGGCGGCTTTGGCATCAGCATGGGTATGAGCATGGCGGTGCGCTGCCAGGATGGATATATCGAGCGCTGGTCGGAAGCCGCGCCGGACGATTTCCGCGACTACCCGGTCCTGGCCCGGGCTTTCGGCGACCTGGGCGCGATTCGCGAAGCCCCCCGACGTTGCCGCGAGGCCGGCATGCCCCCGCGGGATGCAGCTGACTTCGAGCTGGTACAAACCGGTCTGCCGATTGTCGTTGCCAATGGGACATGGGATCCGATCACGCCCGTAGCGCTTGCCGAATACATCATGCCCGGCTTCGACCGGGGCCGGCTGGTGGTCTTTCCCCACGCCGGCCACGGCCCGACCCGATCAGTTGACTGCGCGGGCGATTTCCTCAATGCCTTTTTCGACGATCCGGACGCCGAGCTGGACATGACCTGCGTCGAGGAAGGGGGCGAGGCAGCCAACTTCTTTGCCCCCTACTTCCGGACGACCACTGTCCAGCGCGCCATCATCATGCACGCCGAGCACGAAGAGCGTTTGAAATGGCATGGCATCTGGGCAGCCAGTTCACTGGTGCTCACCGTGCTGGGTTTGGTCGGTCTGTTGCTGGCCTGGTTTTCACGACGCCTGAATGGCTTCCGGGTCCAGACGGCAGGCGGGTCCCGGTTGGTGGTCTTTCTGGCAACCGCCGCAGCGACGGCCTGGCTGGCCGGCCTTGGAGCCGCCGCCTACGCGACCGCCGAAGCAACCGAAGCCTTGCTGCTGTTCGGGATGGTCCCCTGGGCGATGTGGTTTTCCTGGCTGGGGCCTTTAAGCGCCCTGTTCGGCATCTTCGGGTTGATCCAGACCTGGCGTCACAAGCACCGCCTTCGGCTGGCCTCGGTGATCGGTCTGACCCTGGTTTCGGTTGGCGTGATCAGTTTGAACGTTGCGGGCCTGGTTTGGGATTTGTGGCCGTTGTGATGAAGGCGGGGGAAAGGCGAAAATGTGAAAGGGAAACCTGTTTTTCCTCACCCTTTTACCTTTCACCTATTGCCTTTCTACCTTCATACCAGATCCCAATCAGCCTGGTCTTCGGCTGATTTTGACAACAGCCAGTTGATGCCAGGCGGCAGTTCATCGTCGCCTTCCAGGCCGGTCAGGACGATCAGAACCAGCGGGGCGAGCTTGAGGGCTCGGTCCCAGAGCGCTCTGCTGGTGGGCGCAATTTCCAGGCCGACGGCGTCCAGTTTCAGCTGTTCGAGGAAAGCGAGGATTTCCTCCTCGCCCTCTTCGGGCGGCGCCACCACCAGGACATCTTCGCTGATGGCGTGAACGCCTTCGCGCAGGAGGCAGACCGACCGGTGCTCGGCGCTGAGCAAAAAGCGCGGCAGTTGGGTGACCAGTTCGCGCGCGGCCTGGCCGGTTGGGCTATGCACACCGATTACTGTTTCCTGCTGAGAGACGATTTGGCGCAGGCTGGCAAGCTGGGCTGGCGACGGGAAGCGGGCGCTGCGATCGCGCTCGTCATTGACTGGTTCGAAGATCAGGTCATGCCCTCCGGGGCCGGACAGGCTATTGATCATGACCTCAGACGGTGACTGATCAGGCCGCACGCTGGCGCGCCATTGGCGCATGCCGTGTGGCGGCAAGACCCGGGACGGTGGTGGCGACAGCAATCGATCCAGGAACATGAACCAGTTGTGCATCAGGGCATGACGCTGAGTCTGGCCGCCGGTCTCGATCCAGCCAATCACCTGATTGCGGCGCACACTCAAGCCCCAGCGGCTGGCGGGCGGGGAAGTGGCAATTGACCAGAAAGCTTCCAGCGACAGCACTCGGGCCGCTTTCTGCTGCACTGGATCAAGCTTGAAAATATCGCGCACGGCCTCGCGCACGACGCGCGAGTTGCACAACGCCAGCTTGACTGACAGCCCGGTCATGCGGGCGAGTTCGTCGGCCAGGCCGGTTTTTAGCGGCGAGTCCACCAGCAGGGTGAGCCAGCCCGCTTCGCGGTGAATCGGCAGCGCATTATGACGCTGCGCCCAAATGGCCGGCACCAGACCGGCGACCTCAGGATCAATTTGATCAGGTTCGGGTGACACATAGGGAATATTGGCCTGCGAGGCGAGGCCGTAGTCGAGTTCCTCCTGGGTCATGATGCCCAGATCGACCAGCGCCTGTCCGAAATAACCGCCCTGCAGGCGCTGGTGCTCCAGGGCACGCTCAATCTCGGCCTCATTG
>JBGTLI010000236.1:0-1646 GCA_041744195.1 Wenzhouxiangella sp.
GGCATCGGTAAGTGAGTCGTCCATCTCCAGCAACTCGTAGACTCCGATCCGTCCGCGGTAGCCGGTGTTGGAGCAGTAGGCGCAGCCTTGCCCGAGGCGGAAACCGAGGCCTTTCTCCGCACCCTCGCCAAGCTCGTTGCGCAACCAGGCCAATTGGTTGACCGTGGGCGTCGCATCATCGGCGCAACTGTCACAGACCCTTCGCACCAGGCGCTGGGCAATCACACCGTGCAGCGCCGAGGCCACCATGTAGCCCTTGGCACCCATGTCGAGCAGGCGCATGACGGTTGCCGGCGCCGAATTGGTATGCAGGGTCGAGAGCACCAAGTGACCGGTCATGGCGGCGCGCAGCCCGATTTCGGCGGTTTCCTGATCACGCATTTCGCCGACCATGATGATGTCCGGATCCTGGCGCAGGGCGGTGCGCAGCACGCGGGCGAAATCAAGCCCGATCTTCGGGTTGACCTGGACCTGGTTGATTCTGGGCAAGCGGTATTCGACCGGATCCTCGACCGTGATGATCTTGTGCTCGGCCTGGTTGATGTGGTTGAGCGAGGCATACAGTGTGGTGGTCTTGCCGGAGCCGGTCGGCCCGGTTACCAGGACCATGCCGGACGGGTTGCTGATCAGTTTTCGAATCCGCGTCTGCAACTCGTCGGGGATGCCAAGCGCATCGAGCTGAAGCAGGCCGGCCGACTGATCGAGGATACGCATGACCATGGACTCGCCGTACTGGATCGGCATGGTCGACAGACGCACATCGAGATTGCGGTCCTTGACCCGCATGCTGAAACGACCGTCCTGCGGCAGGCGTTTTTCGCTGATGTTGAGTGCCGCCATCAGCTTCAGGCGGGTGACCAGGGCGGAGGCAACGCGCCGGCCTTCAATGATCTGTTCCTGGAGCTGGCCGTCCACACGCTGACGAACGCGGAGAACATGCTCGTCCGGCTCGATGTGGATGTCAGAAGCGCCGATCTGGACGGCGTCTTCGAACATTGATTGCAACAGCTTGATGACCGGCGCGTCGACCAGGCCTTCGCCCTGGCCCAGTTCGGACAGATCGTAGTCGCTGGCTGACAACTCCTCGCCAAGCTCCTCGGCCAGGGTCGAGATTTCCTCGGTCCGCCGGTAAACGACATCGATAGCCTGGACCAGATCCGACTCGCGCACCAGCACAATCCTCAATGGTCGCTTGAGAAACTGGCTCAAGGCATCGTAGCTGAAGATATCGGTCGGGTCGGCCATGCCGACCGTGATCTCTTCGGCCTTTTCGCTCAGCACGATGGCGCGGTACCGCCGCGCATGGGTTTCCGGCAGCAGGCGCACCGTTTGCGGTCGGAAATGGAAATGCTTGAGGTCGATCACGGTGGTGCCAAGTTGGCTGCCCAGCACCTTCAGAATCACATCTTCGGTCGCATAACCGAGCTGAACGAGTACCCGCCCGAGCTTGTGGCCGGAGCGCCGCTGTTCCTGCAGCGCCTCTTCGAGCTGGCCGTCGGAAATCACCTTGTGCTGGACCAGCAGATCGCCGATGCGGATTTTCTGTCTGAGATTGGATTGCTGGCTGCTCATGGCGGGGCTCCGTGCAGATGTTCGAGAACGCGCAGGCGCTGGCGGGCAAACTGGACCAGGCGCGGGTTCGGCCC
>JBGTLI010000237.1:0-3552 GCA_041744195.1 Wenzhouxiangella sp.
GGCGCTGCGGCGTTCGTATTCGACGAAGCCGTCACCATCGCTGTCACCGTAGTGGTCGATCCAGGTCAGAGCGGCTTCGATGTGAGGCCACAGGCGTTGCACAAATTCACGATCACCGGTGCGGCGAAAGTACGCACCGGCTAGCATCAGAAACAGCGGTGTGCCGTCGGCGGCCCCGTAGTAGGTGCTGTAGGGAATTTCCTGCAAGGTGGCCATTTCGCCTTCGCGCAGCTCGTGGAATATCTTCCCCGGTTCGGCGTCGCGTGCCGGATCATCCTCTTTGGCCTGGTGGCGAGCGAGAAAGGCCAGTACGGCCTTCGCTGTGCCAGGGTCTCGCCAAAGGTTCTGCAGAGCGGTGATGATGCCGTCGCGCCCAAACGGCGTGCTGAACCACGGCACCCCGGCGTAGGGATAGCCGCCATGCGGTTTGGCGGTATTGAGCATGAGGAGATCGGCTGCGGCGCGCTGGGTCAGGTCGTTTATTTGCTCACTGGTGGACACTGCATCGGCCACTAGCCGCACGTTGCGTCGCCACATCCGGACAGCCCGCTTGCGCGCCTGATCATAGTCAAGCAACTCCGCCTGCTCATCGTCCAGTTCGCAGGCAATCGCCATGAAGCAATCCGCGCTGGCGCGCGGCGCCAGGTCAAAAGTCAACTGGATTCTGGATTCTGCGGGAACCGGGTTCGGGTTGACACCGGCGATACGCACCCGCGTACGACGGACTCGTCCATCCAGGCCACGGTAGGCCATCAGGTAGTCGCCGTTGTCCACCCGATGGTCCAGCAAATCTCCGCGCTGAGGCCGCCTGAGGCCGCGGACTTCGAAAATATCGGCCGCATCCATGCCGAATTCGAACGTGGCCGGGAACTGCAAGTGCGCGTTACCGTAGTTGGAAACCTGAAGGCGCTCGTATTGAACCCCTTTCCATAGCAGCTTGGCGCGAAACAGGTGCACCGTGCCCTTGGCCACTGCCTGACCCTGGTTGTCGATCAGGTCCGCTGTGGTCAAATCCACTTTCATCTGGATGTTGTCGCGCTCGACGGTGGAGTTGAGCAGCAGGGGGCTGCTGTCGCCAACTGCCAAGCGCAGGTGGGAGAGAAAACGGGTGCCCTTATGATAAAGGCCTTGCTCCCCTACGCCCGTCTGCTCTACATCACCGTATTGATCAAAGATGCCGAAAGTGTCGCCGTGTTTCAGCACGGATGTGCCACCGCCGCGCGGCGTTGCCGTGCCTGCCTGGTAGAACTTCTGCTCGGTCTGCACTGTTTCCATTGGATGTCCCGCTCAAAAGTTGACAGGCGAACGCGCCACGCTCGCGGATCGGTCTTTCAGGATCTGCCTGTAGACCTCCAGGTAGTCGGTTGCCATGCGCCGGGCGGTGAAGCGGCTTTCAAACAACTGCCGACAGCGATGGTGATCAATTCGATCGAGCTTGTGGACTGCCGCGACGGCCGATTCGACCGAGTCCACCAAAAAGCCGCTCATCCCCTCGTCCAGAACCTCGGGTACCGCGCCGCGCGAATAGGCGATCACTGGCGTGCCACGGGCCATGGCTTCGACCATGACCAGGCCAAACGGCTCGGGCCAGTCGATCGGGAAGAGCAGAGCGAAGGCGCCGCCGAGAAAGTCGTCTTTGGCGCTTTCGCCGATTTCGCCAAGAAACGTCACGTTGGATGCGCGCATGAGCGGCTCCACACTTTCCCTGAAATAGGAAGCCCATTCCCGATCAACCTTCGCCGCAATGCGCAGCGGCAGCCCCGCTTTCCGGGCAATATGGATCGCATCGATCACACCCTTTTCAGGGGCGATGCGTCCCATGAACGCCAGGTATTCCCGTTTTTGAGTTGGCAGGGTACCGGTCCGTTCCGGTATGCCGTTATAGACTGTCGCGCGCCAGTTGACGCTGCTCAGCGGTTTGCGCTGGGAGTCGGAAATCGAGACCAGCGGCACCTCTGGAAAGCGGCAGTAAAGCAGTTGATGATCGGCCCGGTCAAGGCGGCCGTGAAGGGTTGTGATGTGCGGCCAGGCCAGTGCCCGAGCCAGTGGCAGGTGCAGGTAATCCAGGTGAAAGTGGATGATGTCGAACTCATCGGCCATTTGGACGACGGTCTCCAGCATCGCCACATGGCGTGCCACCGGGTCGATAGCGTTCGAGCCCCGCAGTCCCGTTTCGGCACAGGGCACGAGCCGGCTTGCCTGTGCGCTGGAATCGGCCGTGGCAAACAGCGTCACCTCATGGCCCATGTGCGTGAGTTCGTCGGTCAGGTAGGCGACGACCCGCTCGATCCCGCCATAGGACCGCGGTGGCGTGCTTTCGATCAAGGGTGAAACCTGTGCTATTTTCATCTGCCAAATGGAAAGGAATGCCAACATCCCTAATGTGCCTGTGGCTTTAAATGTTTGCAACCCGATACAACACATTTCCCCTGATGGCTCCCGCTGACTGGTCTCGGGCTATAATCCTCAACTATCCGGACGAATTTGGCTATGAGCGATATCGAATACATTCCGCCCAGGGTTTGGCGGTGGGAATCTGAAAACGGCGGCAGGTTTGGCGGCATCAACCGGCCGGTCGCCGGTCCGACTCATGACAAGGCCCTGCCGGTTGGCGTCCATCCCCATCAGCTTTATTCACTGGCCACGCCAAATGGCGTCAAGGTCACGATCCTGCTGGAGGAGTTGCTGGCGTGTGGATATGAGGCAGCTGAATACGACGCCTGGCTGATTGACATTCTCGAAGGTGATCAATTCAGCAGCGGCTTTGTCGAAATCAACCCGAACTCCAAGATCCCGGCGATGGTCGATTACAGTGTCGAGCCGCCGCGCCGAGTATTCGAGTCCGGTTCGATTCTGCTTTACCTGGCGGAAAAGTTCGGCGCCTTTCTGCCCTCCGAGCCCGGCTCGCGCACCGAATGCTTGAACTGGCTGTTCTGGCAGATGGGCTCGGCACCCTACCTGGGCGGCGGCTTCGGTCACTTCTTTGCCTACGCGCCGGTCAAGCTCAAGTACCCAATCGATCGCTTTGCGATGGAAGTCAAACGCCAACTCGATGTGATCGACCGTCACCTCGCCGATCACGACTACCTGGCGGGCGCTGATTACAGCATCGCCGATATGGCGATCTGGCCCTGGTATGGCCAACTCGCCCTTGGCCGACTCTACGATGCCGCCGAATTTCTTGACGTAGGCTCATACAGGCATTTGCAACGCTGGTCGACGCTCATCGACAAGCGGCCGCCGGTACTGCGCGGGCGGATGGTCAATCGCTCCTTCGGCGATCCCGGGATGCAACTGCTCGAACGCCATGATGCCAGCGACTTCGAGAACCGAACCCAGGCCAAGCTTGACAGTGACTGACTCGCTGGTTAAGTCGGTGGTCGGTAGTCGGTAGTCGGTAGTCCGAAGTCCGAAGTCTGGACTGCCCCCGAGAAAGTAGACACCTTTTTGAAATTTCTCATGGAGGTGTTTATGCAAAGCAAAAATCGTCGTGTTTTCTCTCAGGAGTTCAAGCAGAAAGCTGTTCGGGCGTCTTTGGAATCCCCAGAGTCG